>JAKANG010000053.1 GCA_021812505.1 Pseudomonadota bacterium | reverse complement strand
ACCGCTCCAAGCCGATCGAGGATCCGGAGAGCAAGGCCCAGGTCGAACAATTGGCGATCAACGCCGGCGATTTCGGCGTCGAATATTACAACGAGCATGACCGCCGCCAGGGCGTCGTCCATATCGTCGGCCCCGAGCAGGGCTTCACCCTCCCCGGCGCGACGATCGTTTGCGGCGACAGTCATACGTCGACGCACGGAGCCTTCGGCGCGCTGGCCCACGGCATCGGCACGTCCGAAGTCGAACATGTCCTCGCGACCCAGACCCTCGTCCAGACCAAGGCCAAGAACATGCTGGTCAAGGTCAATGGCAAGCTGGGCGAGGGGGTGACGGCCAAGGACATCGTGCTCGCGATCATTGGAAAGATCGGCACGGCCGGCGGCACCGGCTATGTCATCGAATACGCGGGCGAAGCCATCGAGTCACTTTCGATGGAAGGTCGCATGACGGTCTGCAACATGTCGATCGAGGCGGGCGCCCGCGCCGGCCTGATCGCCCCTGATGAGAAAACCTTCTCCTATATCAAGGACAAGCCCAAGGCGCCGAAGGGCGAAGCCTGGGAACGCGCCCTGCATTACTGGAAACAACTCAAGAGCGATCCGGGCGCCCATTACGACGCCGTTGTCGAGCTTGACGCCGCGAGCCTGCCTCCCGTCCTCACCTGGGGCACCAGCCCTGAGGACGTCATCGCCATCGACGGCGTCGTCCCGACGGTCGATTCCGGCAAGACCGAGGCCCAGCGCGCCAAGATCCAGCGCGCCCTCGACTATATGGGCCTGAAGGGCGGCGAAAAACCGACCGACGTCAAGATCGACCGGGTTTTCATCGGCTCCTGCACCAACGGCCGCATCGAGGATCTTCGCGCCGCCGCCAAGATCGCGGAAGGCCGCAAGGTGGCGCCGCATGTCAATGCGATGGTCGTGCCTGGCTCTGGTCTGGTCAAGGCGCAGGCCGAAGCCGAGGGGCTGGACAAGATTTTCATCGCCGCCGGCTTCGAATGGCGCGAACCGGGTTGCTCGATGTGTCTGGCGATGAACCCGGACCGCCTCGCGCCGGGCGAACGCTGCGCCTCGACCTCGAACCGCAATTTCGAGGGCCGCCAGGGCTTCAAGGGCCGCACCCATCTCGTCTCGCCCGCCATGGCGGCGGCGGCGGCGGTCGCCGGCCATTTCGTGGATGTGCGCACCCTGAAATAATACCGGAGGCAGCCTGATGGACGCCAATGAACTGCGCGCCCTTCAGGCGCCCCTCAAGGAGAAATACAAGGCCGACTCTAGCTCTGCTATGGTTACGCTCAAGGCGCAGGGCGATCTCTCCGGAGACGGCCTCGCCTGCAAGGTTTCGACCTCGCGGGCCTTGATCGAAGCGGGCCTTCACCCGGCGACCGGCGGGACGGGGCTTCTTGCCTGCTCCGGCGACATGCTGCTTGAAGCGCTGGTCGCTTGCGCCGGCGTCACGCTCAAGGCCGTAGCGACGGCTATTGATTTCCGCGTGAAGGGCGGGGCCGTTCGCGCCGAGGGCGATCTCGATTTTCGCGGGACGCTCGGCGTCGCCAAGGACGCGCCCGTCGGATTCGCGGAAATACGACTGTTCTTCGACCTCGAAACCGAGGAGCCGCAGGAGCAGATCGACGCCCTGATCAAATTGACGGAGCGCTACTGCGTGGTCTTCCAGACCTTGAACCGGCCTCCGAAGCTTTCCGCCGCCGCGGTCGTCGGGGGCGGCCGCTGATGGGAAGCGTAAAGCCCCCCGCGCAGGATTGGTCGTCGCGCGCCGCCCCCTCGCTCGAGGATTTCGAGGCGATGGCCGACGCCGCCTTCCTGCGCCTGCCTCGGCATTTCCGGCAGGCCTGCGAGGGCGTCGTCATCCGCGTGGAAGACTTTCCCGACGACGAGCTTCTCGAGGAATTCGACGCGACGTCCGAATTCGAGTTGCTCGGCCTGTTCCGCGGCCGCGGACTCGCCCAAAGCGAGGGCGTCCATACCGGACAGTTCCCCAATATGATCTATCTCTTCCGTCGCCCCATCCTCGACGTCTGGGCGGAAGGCGAGGAGACCCTGGGAGATCTGATCCGGCACGTCCTGATCCACGAAATCGGCCATCATTTCGGCCTCTCGGACGCGGACATGGACCGGATCGAACGCGAAGCCGAGTGATTGCCGGGGCTGCCCCCTTTTGTTAAACCCACCGCAATGCTGCCGATCCGGCGCGAAGTTCAGGCTGGAAAAATGGAAAAGTTCACGAAATTGACCGGCGTCGCCGCGCCTCTGCCGATCACCAATATCGACACCGACATGATCATTCCGAAGCAATATCTGAAGACCATCGCCCGCACCGGCCTTGGCAAGGGATTGTTTTCGGAAATGCGCTATCGCGAGGACGGCTCGGAAAACCCGGATTTCGTCCTGAACAAGCCGGCTTATCGCAAGG
Organism: Pseudomonadota bacterium; assembly: GCA_021812505.1. The sequence continues at coordinate 5,079 of JAKANG010000053.1, read as the reverse complement.
CCCAGATTCTGGTCGCCGAGGACAATTTCGGTTGCGGCTCATCGCGCGAACATGCGCCCTGGGCGCTGCTCGACTTCGGCGTTAGGGCGATCATTTCGACCAGCTTCGCCGACATTTTCTACAATAACTGCTTCAAGAACGGCATCCTGCCTATCAAGGTGTCGAAGGAAAACCTCGCCAAGCTGATGGACGACGCCAATCGCGGCGCCAACGCCACCTTGACGGTCGACCTCGCGGCGCAGGAAATCCGCGGCCCTGACGGCGGCGTGGTGAAATTCGACATTGACCCGCATCGCAAGCATTGCCTGCTCGAAGGTCTGGACGAAATCGGACTCACCCTGGTCAAGGAACCTAAGATCGCGGCGTTTGAAGCAAGGATGGCTGGCGAACGCCCCTGGATCTGAGCGCCGCTTTTTCGGTTCTGCGTCGCCGAGAATTGCGCTAGGTTCCGGACATGAAATCCGGAATCTTCGCCCTTTGCGCCCTTGTCGCGCTCGCCGAACCAGCGGCCGCCGATTTTGCGTCCTGCAAGCAGCAGATCAAAGCTCAGGCGGGCGCCGACGGCGTCTCGCAAGCGACGCTCTCCCATGCGCTTGACGGGCTTGAGCCCAATGACGCCGTGAGTTTTCTGGGCGTGCAGCCGGAATTCACGACGCCGATCTGGGATTACATGGCCGGCCTGGTCGATGACGAGCGGGTGCGCGATGGCCAGGCGCGTTTTGCGGAATATCGACAGGCGGCGCAGGCCGCGCAGCGCCGCTTTGGCGTCGATGCCGCGGCGATCGTCGCCGTCTGGGGCGTAGAATCGGATTTCGGAAAAAGCTTCGGCGGTCGTCCCATCGTCCAGTCACTGGCCACGCTGGCCTGCACGCCGAACCGCCGCTCCGACTATTTCCGCAGCGAATTGATCGCGGCGCTGAAAATTCTCAACCACGGCGACGTCAGGCTCGAGGAATTCAACGGCTCCTGGGCGGGCGCCTTCGGCAATACCCAGTTCATGCCCTCGACCTTTCTGCGCCTCGCCGTCGATCTCGACGGCGACGGCAAGCGCGACGTCATCAATTCCGTCCCCGACGCACTCGGCTCGACCGCGAATTTCCTCCACCATGCCGGCTGGGTTCCGAGCCTGCCCTGGGGCTTCGAAGTGAAGCTGCCCGCCGATTATCACGGCCCTTCCGGCCGGGGCGCCAAAAAGCCCTTGGCCTTCTGGGCCGGGCATGGCCTGGCGCATGTCAACGGCGCCCCCCTTTCGGGCGGCGGCGCCTATGGCCTCCTGCTTCCGTCCGGGCCGCACGGCCCCGCATTTCTGGTGTCGAGGAATTTCGACGCCTTTTATTCCTATAACGCCGCCGAATCCTACGCTCTGGCGATCGGCGTCCTTTCCGATCGCTTGAAAGGCGGGCCGGGCGTCGTCACGCCCTGGCCGACGGACGACCCTGGCATTCCGCGCGTCGAACGGAAAGAGGTCCAAGCCCTGCTCGCCCAGCGCGGCTATGACATCGGCGGCAAGATCGACGGGGTGATGGGCGCGAAGACCCGGGAGGCCATCGCCGATTACGAACAAAAAATCGGCATGAAACGCGACGGCCGCGCGGGCAAGAAGCTGCTCGCCTCCCTGCGCGCGGGAAAATAGGCTCAATTCAGGCGAACGAGATGGTCGGGCAGTTCGTTCGCGCCACCATCGGGAGGCGCGGCGCGCGCCAGCAGATCGCCGCTGCGGGCGATGGCGGCGACGAAACCTTCGGTGATCCGTCCCTCGTGAAGGTTCACCGTCCGTTACTCTATGGCCACCCCCCATTCCGATTCCGAGATCTGGTCGTCGAGGTCTTCGTCGGCGACGATGCGCGCATAATGCTCGGCTAGCGAGACGAAGATCAGCACGCCAGCGCGCGAGCTCGTCCGCCGGAGTCCGCGCGCGACGAACTGCTCCTGCGCCACGCGAAAAGCTTGGCGTCGCCGCACGGCCCTCGGCGTCAGGATGACGCCAAGCCTTGTCCACCCCATGAGCAGAAAGGCCACGACGAAAACGCCGATCTGGACGGCAAATACGAATTGCGCCGACCATCGCGTCCACTCAAGAAGCAGCCAGGGCGTGATGAGCGCCAGCGCCGCGGCGTAAAGCGCGACAAAAGCCGACGGGTCGCAGACCTGCCGCGCCAGGACGCAGACGATCTGACCACGGGTCCGTGATTCCGCGGCCCGAACAGTGGCGATGATCGCGTTCTCGTCGGCAAGATCACGCATCACCAGTCTCCCGAGGCGCCGCCGCCACCCGACGAGCCGCCGCCTCCAGAAAACCCGCCCCAATCGCCGCCGCCGGAAGACCCGCCGCTGGACCAACCCGGGCCGGGCAGGATGATGAAGGGGCCGCCGCCGCGCCGGCCGCCGCCTCGTCCGCCGCCTTGACTGCGCCAGATGATGAAAATGACCAAGGCGACGATCAGGAAGGGAAGGATGGCGTCAAAGGTGTTTCCGGGATTGTCGGCGCGGACGTGCGGCTTTTTCGTCCATTCGCTCGAATCTGTGGTCAGGATCGTGATGACGTCATCGACGCCCCGGGTGATCCCGCCGGCGAAATCCCCCGCCTTGAAGCGCGGCGCGATGGCGTTGATGATGACGATTTTCGAGAGCGCGTCGGTCAACGTGCCTTCGAGTCCGTAGCCGACTTCGATCCGGATCTTTTTTTCCTTCGGCGCGACGAGAAGCAGGACGCCGTTGTTCTTGGTTTTCTCGCCGAGCGCCCAGTGACGGAATAATTCATTGGCATAAGGCTCGATTTCCTGACCCTGGAGCGAGTCTACGGTGGCGACCACGAACTGAATGCCCGATTTCTCTTCGAGATTGACCAGTTTGGTGTCCAGAGTCTGCTTCACGCCGGCCGGCAGCAGATTGGCCTGATCGACGATATGCCCTGTCAAGGCTGGGAAAACGAGGTCCTCGGCTCGCAACGCGGCCGGCGCAAGGACAAGAAAAAGCCAAAGAGACATCGCCAGCCAGAGTCGCATGCTCTGGCTGATGGAAGGATCGCTGTTGGCGGCCGCGGTCAAAGCGCGCCTCGAAATCGGTCAGAATTTCACGGTCGGCGGTTTCTGCGCCTCGTCCGAAGCCGAGAATTCGGCCATCGGCTTGTTGGCGCGGAAGACAGTTATCGCCCACAGCATGCTCGGGACGGTTTTCAGTGTAAGGTTATAGTCCCGGACCGCCGCAATATAGTCGCGCCGCGCGACGGCGATGCGGTTCTCGGTGCCTTCGAGCTGGGATTGCAAGGCCAGGAAATTCTGGTTCGATTTCAGGTCCGGATAATTCTCGCTGACCGCGAGCAGCCTGCCCAAGGCGCCGGTCAGCTGATTCTGGGCGTCCTGGAATTGTTTGACCTTGTCGGGGTCGGTCAGGTCCGCCGCGTCGATATGAATCTGCGTCGCCTTGGCGCGCGCCTCGACGACGCCGGTCAGCACGTCCTTTTCCTGTTTGGCGTAACCCTGAACGGTCGCCACCAGGTTGGGAATGAGGTCTGCGCGACGCTGGTAATTGTTCTGGACATCCGCCCAGCGCGCCTTGGCGTTCTCCTCCGCCGTAGGAATGGTGTTGTAGCCGCAGGCCGAAAGGCTCAGGCCAAGCAAGGCGATGGCGACGATATTGCGCAGACGGGACGAGAACGACATGGCGGGCTCTTCCTCATGTGAAATCCACGCCGGCGCCCGACCTGACTCTGCGCCGGCAGGGCTACAATCTAGTCAGGCCCCGGCCGCCAAGCCAGAGCAAATCATTCCTGTTGCGGAATCGAGAGGATGATTTTTCCTTGCGCCTTGCGTTCCTTGAGCCTGTTCAGGGCTGTCGCGATCTCGGCGAGCGGAAAAACCGAACCGACGTGAGCCGAGAGCACGCCCTTGGCGACCCAGTCGAAAATCCGCTCCATGTTTTGGCGATGGGCGTCAGGTTCGCGCTTGACGAATTCGCCCCAATAGACGCCGAGAATGGCGCAGCCTTTCAAAAGCGTCAGGTTGAGCGGAATTTTCGGGATTTCACCGGAGGCGAAACCGACAACCAGAAAACGTCCCTTCCACGCCATGGCGCGCAGCGCCGATTCGCTATAGGCGCCGCCGATGGCGTCATAAACGCAATCCACCCCCGTGCCGCCGGTTTGACGCTTCAAGGCTTCCTTCAGATCCTCCGACGAATAGTCGACGCCTTCCTGCGCGCCATGCTCCCGAGCGAAAGCCAGTTTTTCAGCCGATGACGCGCAGGCGATGACCTTCGCGCCCAACGCGGCGCCGACCTCGACAGCCGCAAGGCCGGCGCCCCCGGAAGCGCCGAGAACGGCGAGCGTTTCGCCGGGCTGCAAATTGGCTCGTTGAACCAGAGCATAGACGGTCGTGCCATAGGTGATGAAAAGGCCCGACGCATGGTCGTCGCTGAGATCGTCGGGGACTTTGGCGACGCTCGAGGCGGCGAGAACCAGACGGGAACGCGCGGCGCCATAGGAGCAGTAGCCGGCGACGCGTTCTCCAATGGAAAAACCGGCGACGCCATCGCCCAAGGCGACGATCCGCCCGCAGAATTCGCCGCCTGGCGAAAAGGGAAGATCCGGTTTCAACTGATATTTGTTTTCGATGATCAGGGTATCGAAGAAATTCAGCGCGACGCGCGACGGCGCGACGAGGATTTCGCCGGGTCCCGGCGCCGGATCGCGCATTTCGCGGAGGACGAGGCTTTCCGGCGGACCAAATTTTTCACACAGCGCTGCAATCATTGAATTTCTTTCCATTTCAAGGCAGTTCGTCACGCATTTTCACGACGCACCCGCCGCCGTCAAACACACGGGTCGGATTTTTGCCCGTTTCGCCGCCTAAAAGCCAGCCGCCGTCAGGCTCCTGCTCGCATCGAAATGGGGCTATGATCGCATCGATTGATTCGTTCCCTTCACGCAATCCCATGGTCGCTTCATGATCGCCTCCGCCTCCCGACGCGCGCGCATTCTGCTTTCTGTGGCCGCCTTGGCTTTGACATTCACCCTCGGTCAGGCGGGAGATGTCGAGGCCAAGGAAAAGGCCGTCCACGTCAAAACCGACAGCAAGAAAC
>JAKANG010000052.1 GCA_021812505.1 Pseudomonadota bacterium | reverse complement strand
ATCATCTCCAAGGCGGAGAACTCGATATCGGGAACGCGGCTCATGTCCAGCACCACGACGCGCGGCCGATATTCGGCCTGGAGCGCCGCGATCCGATCCGCGACATTCTGGGCGTTGAGGAAGAAAAGGCGGTCCTCGGGCCGCACGATCAACAGGCCTTCGATGGTTTCGTCGTCCGGATGGTCCGGCGACAGCGGACGCAGGACGTCCGCGTCGCGTTTTTGGCCGATGACCGAAACGCGCGGCCGCGCCATCTGGCTGCCCAGTCCGATCAGCGACAGGATGATGGCGACGACGATTCCCTTGAGCGTGCCGAAGGTCAGGACGCCCAAGGCCGCCGCGACCGCCCACCAGAACTCCATGTTGCGCACGCGACGGATGGCGACGAATTCGGGAAGCTGGATCAGGCTGGCCGAATAGACGATGACGATGGCCGCCAGGGTCGCGTTCGGCAAAAATCCGAGCAGCGGCGCGAGCGCCAGCATGGTCGCCAGGGCGGCCCCGGCGCAGACGAGGGAAGCTTTTTGCGTCACTCCGCCTGCGGAAAAAACCACGCCGGTTTGCGATGTGCCGCCACCCGCGGCCATGGCGCCGAAGAAGGCGCCCGCCAGATTGGCGGCGCCGGTTGCGACCAGTTCCCGATTGGCGTCGATCGGCGGATCGCCGGAACGCGCGAAGGCGCGCGCGGCGGCGATGCTTTCGGTAAAGCTCATCAAGGCTACGCCGAGCGCGCCCGGCGCGAGATCGCGAACCATGGCGAGGTCGGGGAGGGTCAGAGTCGGGACGCCGCGCGGAATGTGGCCGACCGTCGCGCCAGCCTGTGCGGCGAGGCCAAGCAGCCATGACGCCAGGATCGCGCCCGAGACCGCGATGAGCGGCGCTGGCGAATGGGGGCGGAAGACTTCCATGCCGACGAGGAAGAACAGCGTCGCCGCGCCAATCGCGAGCGCCATCGCCGAGGTTTCCGGAAGGTGATGAATGAGGGACGCCAGGTCGGAGCAAAAGGATCGCTTGGCGAGGTGAAGGCCCAGCAGTTTTGGAGCCTGGTCGAGCAGGATGACCAGGCCGATGCCTGCCTTGAACCCCGTGAGCACTGGGCTTGAGATGAAATTGGCGACAAAACCCAGCCGCAGCAGCCGGGCGACGATCAGAGCGACGCCGACAAGCGCCGTAAGGGTCGCGGTCGCGGCGGCCAGTTTCGCGGGGTCGCCGTCGGGGACGGCGTCGCCGAGATCCGCGCCGACGAGAATGGCCAGGGTCGTTGTGGAGCTGACGCTCAAGACCCGCGACGAGCCGAGCAGGCCATAAACGACGCCAGGCACAAACGCCGTGTAGAGCCCGACAGCCGGAGGCAATCCGGCGACCGTCGCGTAGGCCATCGCCTTCGGCAGGACGACCGCCGCCGCCGTCAAGCCCGCGACCAGGTCGAAGCGGAAGCCATTTTCGCTCGGGCGGGACGCGGGAGCCAACTGATGGGACGCGGTCATGCGAAAGCTCCTAAAAAAGGACGCCAATGCCTGCGCCAACCATTTTACTGCGGAATTGAAAGACCCTTCAATCGAAGCGGTGCGGCGCGAAGGTAAACCAGATCGAATGTCCGAGCGACCAATGTTCGATGAGGCCGGCGAAAACGCCCAAAGCGATCTGCGCGAGCGCGAGGGAGACCATGATCGGCGAAATGATCCGCGACTCCCGCGAGAAAAAGATGAGGAACCGCCGCCTCACCGCCGCGTTTCGGGTTTCCAGGCGGGACATTGCGGCCTCCGGAGAAAACGTTGGCCCGGGGGGCGTTGCTCCACAATATACCGGCTTTTCCTGAGGAAAAGCAGGGGTTGAGCTTGGCTGTCGATCGGCGCAAGATATGTGCTGCAAATAGCCCCCGAGAAGCGGCGCGTCCGGACGAATGCTTGTCTGACGACATTGAGGCGAGGTGAACGGCCATGAACCAGAGAAGACCTCGGAAATTGGCGAACAAGTTGTTGAGCAGCCTTGCTTGCCTCCTGATCGGGCTGACGCCCGAATACGCCTTCGCGCAGGATGCTCCAGCCTCCGGAAACCCTCCTCCCGAATCGGCCCCACCCTCGGCGGAAGCGCCCCCGCCCGTGGCCGCCCCGGGGCCTGTCCCGACGACCGAGCAGGCGGCCCCGGCCACCACGCCGGCGCCGAAATATACCCAGGCGCAGCTCGAACAGATGCTCGCGCCAATCGCGCTCTATCCCGATTCCCTGCTCGCACAGATCCTGCCGGCTTGCGCCTATCCGCTCGAAATCGTCATGGCCGCGCGATGGCTGGACGCCAACGCGGCGGCCGTCGCCAAGCAGGATTTTTCCGAAGCGGACGCCCAGAGCTGGGACCCGTCGGTCAAGGCCCTCGTGCGTTTCCCGGACGTCATCAGGAAACTCAACGCCGACCTCGACTGGACGACGAGCCTCGGCGACGCGACCGTCAACCAGCCCCAGGACGTCGCCAACGCCATCCAAAACCTTCGCGCCAAGGCCATGGCGGCGGGCGCCCTCAAGACGACGCCGCAGCAGACGGTTTCCCGGCAGACCCAAGGCGGGCGCGAGGTCGTGGTGATTGAATCCGCCGACCCCAATGTCATCTATGCGCCGAGCTATAATCCGGCCGGCGTTTACGGCTGGCCGGGCTATGACCCGGCCGTCGCCGTGGCCACGGGCCTGCTGGTCTTCGGCGCCGGCGTCGCGATCGGGTCGCTATGGCGAGGGAATTACTGGAACTGGGGCACGGGCGCGATCTACCGCCCGGTCTGGCCGGGCTATCCAGCCTGGCGCCCGCCTTACGCAGGCTGGCGTCCCGGCGCGCCCGTCCCGCCCGGAAGCATCGCAAACGGCGTCGCCAACCGTCCCTGGGCGCCCGGCGCCGGCTACCGCCCGAGCGGACGCCCCGGCGGAATCGGCGGCGTCGGGGGAGCCGGACGGCCCGGCGGGATTGGAGGCGTCGGGGGTGTCGGGGGTGTCGGCGGCCCAGGCGGCGTCGGTCGACCCGGCGGAGTTGGAGGGGTTGGCGGCGCGGGACGCCCCGGCGCTGGAATGGGGAAGCCAGGCCGGCCCTCGGCCGGCGCCGCGCGGCCGTCCACGCGGCCTACCGGCGGCAAAGTCAAGCGCGGCAGGGCCGGACAGGGGGCGAAAGCGCGCCCGGCGGCCGGTCGCGCCGCACCCCGCGGCGGAATGCGCGCCGGAGGGTTTCACAGGGGCGGCATGCGCGCCGGCGGCATGAGGGCGGCCGGCTTTCGTGGCGGAATGAGAGGCGGCGGTCGCGGCGGGTTCCGTGGCGGCGGACGCGGTGGGCGGCGCTCCGATCTCAGGCTGAAGCACGACGTCACGCTTCTGGGCGTTATGCCCAATGGGCTCGGCTTCTATCGCTTCGTCTATAACGGCGGCCACAAGGCCTTTGTCGGCGTCATGGCGCAGGAGGTCAAAGCCGTCATGCCGGACGCCGTCTTCCGCGCCAAAGACGGCTATCTGCGGGTCGAGTACGACAAGATCGGCGTAAAATTCCAAAGCTACGACGCCTGGGAGGCTTCGGGAGGGCGTATCCCCGGCGCTTCGCCGACGACGATCTATTGATCGACGCGCCAGGCGAAATTTTTAGCGCCGTCGCGCTTTTTGCGGGGCGGCGCCAGACTCGCCAATTTGACGAGGGGACGCCCCATGGCCTGGAACCGATGGTACGGGATCAGGAGCTATATCGGCTCCTCGCTCTGGGTCGTCCCCTTCATCGCGCTGGTCGTCGAACAGATCGTCCTGCGCGGCGCTCTTGCCCTCAGTGGCAAGCTGGACTGGACGCCGCTGTGGCCGCTTGCGCAGGAGGCCACGGCGACGGCGCTGCAAACCATCATCACGCTGACGCTGTCCTTTCTGGTCTTCACCTTCGGCTCCATTCTCGTCGCCATCCAGGTCGCCTCGGGCCAGCTGACCCCGAGGATCATCGCGACCGCGCTGCTGCGCGACAATGTCATCCGGCTGACGGCTGGGCTTTTCGTCTTCACCCTTCTCTTCGCCATTGGCGCCGGCGCGCGGCTCGGGCCGTCCGGCCCCCGATTGATTCTCTGGCTCGCCGGCTTTCTCGGTCTGGCTTCGGTCGCCGCCTTCCTCTACCTCATCGATTACGCGGCGCGGCTCCTGCGGCCGGGCTCGATATTATGGCGCATCGCCGAGGACGGGCGACAGGTGGTCAAGGACGTCTATCCGAGACCGGTCCAGGCCGCCGATGGGGGGTTGCGCGCGCCGCCTCTCGGCGAGCCGATCCTCGCAATCCCGCATCGCGGCGGCGCGGGCGTGGTGATCGCCGTCAATATTCCCGCTTTGGTCGCGGAGGCGCGGCGCGCGGATTGTCTCGTCGAGCTGGTTCCGCGGGTCGGCGATTTCGTGGGCGCCGGCGACCCCCTGTTCAGGCTTTTCGGCGGCCAACGGGCGGTGGATCAGAAACGATTGACCGGTTCGGTCGCGCTCGCGCCTGAGCGGACGATCGAGCAGGACGCGACCTTCGCGCTGCGCGTGATCGTCGACGTCGCCATCAAGGCCCTGTCGCCGGCGATCAACGATCCGACGACGGGGGTGCTGGCAATCGACCAGCTCCACCGCCTGCTGCGCCTGATCGGCCAGCGCCATCTGCACGACGAGATCGTGGCCGACGCCGACGGCAAGGGACGGCTGGTGCTGAGAACGCCGAACTGGGACGATTTCGTCCAGCTCGCCTGCAGCGAGATCCGCCTCTATGGCGCCGGAAATTTTCAGATCGCGCGGCGCCTGCGCGCGATGATCGAAGACCTGATCGCCAACCTGCCGGAACGCCGGCGCCCGCCGCTCCGGCAGGAACTTCGCTTGCTAGACCAGGCCATCGACCGGTTTTATTTCTCGCCCGAAGACCAGGCGCTGGCGCGCGCGCCCGACATGCAGGGGCTCGGCGGCGGGAGCGTCGCCGGCCGGACGTGACGGTCATCGGGCGCCGCGCGCGCCAACCCTGGAGCCGCGCCGCATGCCAGTCGATCGTCTCATCAGCGTCCTGGTCAATGCCACGCTGATCCAGTTGATGGTGACGGTCGGCCTCGGCGTGACAATGTCGCAGATCGCCGCGGTCGCGCCAATGCGGGGCTCGACGCAGCCGCAGCGCTCGCCAATTATGTTGTGGTTCCGCTCAGCGCGGTCGCGCTGCTGCTGCTGTTCCGATCGCCGGCTTTCGTGGCCGCCGGTTTCCTGATCGTCGCGGTCTGTCCGGGGGCGCCCTATGGGCCGCCCTTCACAGCTCTGGCCATGGGCGACGTTCCGGTTTCCGCGGGCCTGATGGCGCTGCTGGCGGCGTCCTCGGCGTTTCTCTCGCTGCTCGCGCTGAAACTGGTGCTGCCGCTAGCGGCGGGCGACCAGGGTCTCGCCATCGATGTCGTGAAAATGGACGCGACGCTGCTTGCGACCCAGCTGCTGCCGCTTGCCGCCGGCCTGCTGATCGGGGCCCGGCGGCCGGAACTGGCCGCAAGGCTGGCGGAGCCGTCGAAGCGCGTGCGCCTCGCCCTCAACTTGCTGACGGTCGGATCGATCATCGCCGCGCACTACGAGTTTCTGCTCGGCGTTCGGCCTCTCAGCTACGCCGGCATGCTGGCGCTGGCGCTGGCGAGCGTCGGCGCGGGATGGCTTCTCGGAGGCCGGAGCGGCGGCCGCCGAAGGGCCATGGCCTTTTCAACCGGCGACCGCAATGTCGGCGTCGGCCTCCTTATCGCGACCTTCAGCTTTCCCGGCACGCCGGCCGTCAACGCCGCCCTCCCTGGCCTACGCCCTGTTCCAGACCCTTGCGCCGGCCATGCTGAGTTTCATCTGGGGGGCGCCTCGGCGGCCGAAACGACCCGACATGATGAGCGCCGGCGTCAGCGTCCGGCGCGCCCCGCAGGCGGCGCCATGGTTCGGGCAAACGAAAAATTTTCCGCCAAAAGGATTTTCGCCAGGGCTTGCGGCAAAGTTCATGTTAGGCCAAACCCCGGCGCAGTCCAGCGCGAGCGACGGCGGCGCCCCTCGCGCGAGACTTTGACCAGGCGCAACGCCGCGCGCGACAAGCCGCGCCATACAGAAATTATTGCCGCGCCCAAGGAGATGAACATGCAGTCAGGACCGAGAGAGATCGTCACCCCGTTCCGTCCGATCCCGCTCGACGTGCCGGAAGGCATGAAGCCCAACGAATTCTTCAACAGCACCGAGAATCTCGACGACCTGACCGGCAACAACGGCCTGTTGCGCAACCCGGAAGGCCTGCTGCTCTACCGCAAGGCGCTCGGCCACAGCAATCTGTTCGACACCTCGATTATCTACAACACCTCAAAAACCATTCTCGATCCGCTCGGCCGCCCCGTTCGCCGCACCCAGGTGCCCGAGCCGGTCAAGAATGTCTGGAACCGGATGAACGAAATCCTGTTCTCTTTCATGCTGGAGCGCTACCCCGACGCGGAAAGGCATCTGGTTCTGTGCGGCGAGGCGAGTCTCGACGCCACCTGGCCGCTGACCTCGCCCGGCGTGCCGAGCATCCGCATGCTGCACAATCATTTCATCGTCTTCAACAAGGCCGAGCTGGCGGCGGCGCCTCTGGCCGATCCCGACAACCCGAACCTGACCGACGGCGGCCAGAACTCGCTGTTCCAGGCCTATCTGCGCGACGTCTATCGCCATTTCTTCGACGGGCTCGACCTGCGGGTGCTGCGGCCCTGCCAGCCCGGTTCGTGCAGGATCGCCCTGACCGGGTATCCTCAAGGCCTGCCGAGCTGGGAAGCGGCCGGCGGCGCCGCCGACCTGTCCGACCATCGCTTCTGGCGGGAATATGACGTCATCCTCAAGGGATTCATCGACTTCTACCGCGCCTTTTTCGGCCAGGTGTCGATCCGCAACGCGCCGATGCCGGATCATATCCATTTCCCCGACCTCGTGGAAAATAATCTGCTGCATAACAACGCCTTCCTCAAGGCCGCCAAAATGGTGCGCGACCGCTGCATCGTCGACGCGAAATACGCCAACGCCATCCGCTGGCAGCCGGCCTTCAAGCAGCTCATCTACCGCAACGACGCCGGCAAGCTGATCGTCACCATCAGCCAGAATTCGATCGGCAACGCCATCACCGAACTTTTAGGCGTCGTCGTCCGCCGCGTGCCCGACGCCGAAGCCTACGGCCGCGCCGAACCGGCCCTGCTCGAACAGCTTCTGGAAGTTCGCCGCCAGCTGGTCGAGGCCGATTGCGGCGAAGGCGTCGCGACGCCTTATTGGGGCGCGGCGTGAGTCGGCGAAAGCCCTCCGGCGATCCGACGCGCAGATTGCGCTGAACGAACCGCGATCATGACCGCTCCCCGCCGCAAAGGCGCCGCTTTCGGGCGGCAGATTGGCCGAATGACGGTTTTGCGCGCGGGCCGCGGTGGTGTATAGACCCGGCTTTCCCATATCTCGTCATGCGGCGCGGACCGCATCTGGAGTTTTGCGCGTGATGGAACGTTGGTCGCCCGACAGCTGGAGATCCAAGCCGATCGTACAGGTTCCGACCTATTCGGACCCGGAGGCGCTTGC
>JAKANG010000051.1 GCA_021812505.1 Pseudomonadota bacterium | reverse complement strand
CCGATCTACCGCAGCGACCCGGAGAGCCTGGTGACCCACCTGCGCGGCCTGGGCTTTACCGTGTCCGGCCCCCGGCGGTCGCTGGCCCAGATCGCCCGCGCCAGTGGGCGTGACGAGCGGGAGGCCCTGGGCGCCCTCACCGATCTTTTGCGCAAGCCGCGCTAGAATTCTTTGTTTTCGCAGCGCCAATTACGAAAAACCGGGATCCCTATTTTCGCACGCTGCTCTAACGGCGAAAAGCCAACGCCCGGCCGTGGTGGTTCGATAGGCCGGACGAGCGGCCGGCGGCGTAACTGCGGGATGGGCCCTCGGCTTGAGCCTGTTCCGGCGGCCACGCCGAACCGCCCGAATTCGCTTTCGCCGCGACGCGGTCGAGGAAACCGCCGATATTTATGATTGCGCGCTGGTGCGCGCCCTCGCCGATGAGCCCGGTCCCATCTTCCGCTCTGACCCGGAAGGTCAGCCTGCGCCCTTCGATCTCGATCAGCTTGACTTTGACCGTGACATTCATGCCGACAGGCGTTGCGGCGACATGCGAGACGTCGACGTGGACGCCAACCGTATGCTCGCCCTCCTGCAAGTGACCGCGCAGGCATTCGATGCAGGCGGCTTCGAAAAAGGCCACCAGGAAAGCCGTGGCGAAAACAGGCGGCATATCGCCGAAGGCGGCGAGACGCCCGGAGACATTGGGAACCGTCAGATCGGGCGTCACCAGGAGGGATGTTTCGTGAGTAAGGCCCACAACAAGCGATGATTTCGGCACGTGGCGGCTCATGGCGTAGGCGTTGACGCTACATTAGCGCTAATATATTTTGTCGGCATGATCAATCCATTGCCCGCCACGTCCCCGGCGCCGGAGGCCAAGGGTCTCGGCGCGATCCTGCGCCATCTCGTCGAACTGCTGGATCGCGGATCGGAGGCGCATTATCGGAGCGCCGGCCTCAACACGCGCGCCCGTTACACGCCTCTGCTTCGTACGCTCGGCGACGGCCCGCTCACTGTCAATGAACTCCGCGAACGCGCCGGCGTGACCCAAGGCGCCATCAGCCAGGCCGTAAAGTTGATGGAAGCGGAGGGGTTGGCGCGGCGCATCGCGGGCGACGACGGACGATCGCGCGCGGTCGCGCTCACGCCGAAAGGCGCGGGCCTTCGCGCCAGTCTCGTCCCGCAATGGCGGGCCCGGCTGCGCGCCATCGACGAATTGGAGGACGAGATCGGCGCTCCGTTGCGGGAAATTCTTGACAGCGCGATCGAGGCGTTGGAGCGGAAGGGCTTCGACCGGCGGATACTTGACGCGGAGGCGCGGGAAGCCGGTTCGGTCCCACGGAAGGAAACGCTGCCGTGAACCGTCTCAATCCGTTCCTCGACGGCGGCGACGATTACGCCCGCGGCCGACCGACCTACCCCCGGGCGCTCGTTCAGGCGCTCGCTGAAACATGCGGCGGTCGAAGCCATGCCGTCGATGTCGGCTGCGGGACGGGACAGCTTTCCGCGGCGCTCGCGACCTTCTTCGAGCGCGTGACCGCGATCGATCCCAGCGAATCGCAGATCGCGCACGCCAAAGCGCAACCGCGAATTCGCTACCGCGTCGGAAACGCCGAAGAGATCGATCTGCCGGACCAGTCCGCCGACCTTGTCGTCGCGGCCCAGGCCGCGCATTGGTTCGATGTGGATCGCTTCTATGCGCAGGCTCGACGGATCCTGCGTCCGCGAGGAGCGCTTGCGCTCGTCGCTTACGGGGTTCCTACGCTCGACGGCCCCGCCGGCGCGCGCTTCGACCGGTTCTACTGGCGAGACATTCACCGCTATTGGCCGGACGAGCGCCGACACGTCGAAGCAGGCTACAAGACGCTGCCGTTTCCATTCGAGGAAACGCCGATGCCGGAACTTTCGATCGTCCGCGACTGGACGTTCGGCGAGTTGAGCGCATACATCGGAACGTGGTCGGCCATGCGGGCGGCGCGCGCGGCGGGCGCCAGCGACGACATTGGCGCCGCCCTCGTCGAGATTGCGGCGGCCTGGGGCGACCCGGCGGTGGAACATCGTATCACTTGGCCGATCTTCGCCCGCATCGCCAATCGGTGACAGTTCGCGCCGGGCGCCTCGCTCGACCCAGGTCGGCATCCGCCGATCGCAATCGGAGCGCCGGGAGCAAAGGCCAGATTTGAACCGCTAGGCCGGGCCGGGCGCGGCCGTCTCCGCCTCGTCCTGCGCCTCGTGCCATTCGAGCGTCACGACGCGGTTGTTCTCGACCGTCAGGGCCAGCCGCCCGTGCTTGAGCTGGAGCGCCTTGGCGCCGAACAACTCGCGCCGCCAGCCTTTCATCGCCGGCACGTCGGCGTGATCGTCGCCGGCGAGCGCCTCCAGTTCGTCGATGGTGGCGATCATTTTGGCCGCCACGCCCTGTTTCTCGGCGACCTGGCGCAACAGCACCTTCAACAGTTCGACCGTGGCGCCGCCGCCCCCGCGACGGTCGCGCTCGATCTTGGGCAGGCTTTTCGGATCGCGGGCGAGGCCGCGCTCGATCGCCGCGAGAATTTCGGCGCCGGCGCGCGACCTTTCCATCCCGCGCGGAAAAGCGCGCAAGCCGCCGAGCGCCTCGACGGTTCGGGGCGCGGCGGAGACGACCTCTAACATGATGTCGTCCTTCAGCACCCGCGAGCGCGGCACGTCACGGCTTTGCGCCTCATGCTCGCGCCAGGCGGTCAACTCCATCAGCACGGCGAGATCGCGCGGCTTTCGGGCGCGATGGGCGTAGCGCTCCCACGCGCGCTCGGGACTCTGCTGATAGGTCTCGGTATTGCACAGACTGGCCATTTCGTCGGTCAGCCAATGGAGGCGCCCGGTGTGCTCCAGCCTCTGCCGCAAGGACTTGTAAATGTCGCGCAAATGGGTGACGTCGGCGATGGCGTAAACGATCTGGGCGTCGGTGAGCGGGCGGCGCGACCAGTCGGTGAAGCGCGAGGACTTGTCGAGCGTGACCTTGCAGATGCTCTGCGCCAGCTCGCCATAGGCGATCTGGTCGCCATAGCCGCAGACCATGGCCGCGACCTGGGTGTCGAACAGCGGCGCCGGAATGATCTTGGCGAGATGCCAGACGATCTCGATGTCCTGCCGCGCGGCGTGAAAGACCTTGACGACGCTCGCGTTGGCCATCAGCTCGAAAAAGGGCGAAAGATCCAGGCCCTCCGCCAGCGCGTCGACGGCGATCGCGTGATCGTCGCAGGCGAGCTGGATCACGCAGACTTTTGGCCAGAAGGTCGTCTCGCGCAGGAATTCGGTGTCGACAGTGACATAAGGATATTTGGCGAAGGACTGGCAAAAGGCCGCCAGCTCGCCGGAATCAGTGACGAGGCTCATGAAAACTTCATAATCCATGCCTTGGACGGCGGCTAGTAACGCGATCGGATTATTTGCCGGTCAGGCGGGCTGGGCCGGCCGCGCCCCCTTCACGGCGGGGCAAAATTCCGCTAGGCAGCGGCCAAACCTTATCGCACCTGGGACATCATGCACGCCTTTCGCTCCCACACCTGCGGAGAACTCCGCACCGACCACATCGGCCAGACGGTCCGTCTCTCGGGCTGGTGCCACCGCATCCGTGACCATGGCGGCGTGCTGTTCATCGATCTGCGCGACCATTACGGCCTGACCCAATGCGTGGTGGATCCGGATTCGGCGGCCTTCAAGCTGGCCGAGACTTTCCGCTCCGAATGGGTGGTGCGGCTTGATGGCGAGGTGCGCCATCGCCCGGAAGGCACCGACAACGACGACATGGCGACAGGGCGCATCGAACTTTATGTCCGCGCGGCCGAAGTTCTGGGCCAGGCGGCGGAATTGCCGCTGCCCGTTTTCGGCGAGCAGGATTATCCCGAGGAAACCCGCCTCAAATACCGTTTTTTGGACCTGCGCCGCGAGCGCATCCACCACAACATCATGTTGCGTGGAAAAGTCATCGACTCCATGCGCGTAAAAATGAAGGCGGCGGGCTTCAACGAATTTCAGACGCCGATCCTCACCGCCTCCTCGCCCGAGGGCGCGCGCGACTTTCTGGTGCCCTCGCGCATCCATCCCGGCAAGTTCTACGCCCTGCCCCAGGCGCCGCAGCAATATAAGCAATTGCTGATGATGGCCGGCTTCGACCGCTATTTCCAGATCGCGCCCTGTTTCCGCGACGAGGACCCGCGCGCCGACCGCCTGCCGGGCGAATTCTATCAGCTCGACGTTGAAATGAGCTTCGTCACCCAGGAAGACGTGTTCGACACGATGGAGCCGGTGATCCGCGGCATTTTCGAGCAGTTCGGCGGCGACATGCCGGTGACGCCCTCGCCCTGGCGGCGAATCCCCTATGCCGAAGCCATGCGGAAATACGGCTCCGACAAGCCGGATTTGCGCAACCCGATCGAGATGCAGGATGTTTCCGAGCACTTTCGCGGGTCGGGCTTCAAGATTTTCGCGCGCCTGCTGGAATCGGAAAAGAACCAGGTGTGGGCCATTCCGGCGCCGGGCGGCGGCCAGCGCACTTTCGCCGACCGCATGAATTCCTGGGCCCAGGCCGAGGGCCAGCCGGGTCTTGGCTATATTCTGTTCTTCGACCGCGCCAAGGACGAGACCAGCCTTCAGGCCGACAAGAACGCCAGCGGCGTCGGCGGACGCGGTCCGCTCGCCAATAATATCGGGCCGGAGCGCGTCGAGGCGATCCGCGCCCAATTGGGCCTGAATGCCGGCGACGCGGCTTTCTTCGTGGCCGGCGACCCCGAAAAGTTCGCCAAATTCGCCGGCATGGCGCGCACGAAAGTCGGCGAGGACCTCAATCTCCTGGACAGGGACCGATTCGAACTGGCCTGGGTCGTCGATTTCCCGATGTTCGAATATAACGAGGACGACAAGAAAATCGACTTCGGCCACAACCCCTTCTCCATGCCGCAGGGCGGGCTGGAGGCCTTGCAGACGCAAGACCCGCTGACCATAAAAGCGTTCCAGTACGACATCACCTGCAACGGCTTCGAGATCGCCTCGGGCGGCATCCGCAACCACAAGCCGGAGACCATGGTCAAGGCGTTCGAGATCGCCGGCTATGGCGAGGAGGCGGTGGTCGAGCGCTTCGGCGGCATGTACCGCGCCTTCCACTACGGCGCGCCGCCCCACGGCGGCATGGCGGCGGGAGTGGATCGCATCATCATGCTGCTGGCTGGAGAGCAGAATCTTCGCGAAGTCGCGCTGTTCCCGATGAACCAGCGCGCCGAGGACATTCTGATGGGCGCCCCCGCCCCCGCCACGCCCAAACAGTTACGGGAATTGCATCTTCGGGTGAACGCGCCGGAGAAGTGACGGATCGGACAAGGAGCGCAAGACGCTCCTTGCGTTTCGGCCTTTCGGCGCACATTGTCGCCGCCGCGCCACTGGCCTAGATTCCTTCGCCAACAGGGAGTCGAGCCATGGTCAAAGCGATCCGCGTGCATGAAACCGGCGGGCCGGAGGTTCTGCGTTACGAGGATCTCGGCGACCTGCCGCCGCCCGGTCCCGGCGAGGTCCAGATCCGCCAGCACGCCGTCGGGGTGAATTTTCTCGATATTTATTTCCGCACCGGCGCCTATCCCGCGCCGAACATGCCGTTCATCCCCGGCAATGAGGGCGCGGGCGAGATCGTGGCGGTCGGCGAGGGGGTGACGCGGTTCAGGCCCGGCGACCGCGTGGCTTACGCCGGCTCGCTCGGCGGCTATGCGACGGCGCGCAATATCGAAGCGAAATTCGTGGTTCCCCTGCCGGACGCTGTTTCCTTCGAGACGGCGGCTGCGATGATGCTGAAGGGCCTGACCGCCGAATATCTGCTATTCCGCTCATACAAGGTCCAGCCCGGCGACATCGTGCTGGTCCATGCCGCGGCGGGCGGCGTCGGCCTCATTCTCTGCCAATGGGCGCGGGCGCTGGGCGCGACCGTCATCGGCACGGTGGGCGGCGAGGACAAGGCGAAACTGGCGCGCGAGGCCGGCGCGCACCACACCGTTCTCTACCGCAGCGAGGATTTTGTCGCTCGAGTGCGCGAGATCACCGGCGGGAAATTATGCGCCGTCGTTTACGACGGCGTCGGCAAGGCGACTTTTCCCGGCTCGCTCGACTGCCTGCGGCCCCTGGGGAGCTTCATCAGCTTCGGTTCGGCCTCGGGACCGATCGAGGCCTTCAATCTCGGACTGCTCTCGCAAAAAGGCTCGCTTTACGTTCAGCGTCCGACCCTGTTCACCTATATGGCCGATGAATCGCGCCTGCGGGACATGGCCGCGCGGCTGATGGAGGCCGTCGGTTCGGGCACGGTCAAGATCGCGATCCACGCCCGCTACAAGCTGGAAGAAGCGGCGCAGGCCCACCGCCAGCTCGAAGCCCGCCAGACCACCGGCGCGACGGTGCTGTTGCCTTAGGGAGATTCCCTTCTCCCCTCGCGGGAGAAGGGTCACACGGCCGTCCCATGCAGGTCGTAAGCCTCGGCGCGGTCGATCTTCACCGTCACGATCTCGCCAACCCGCAAGGGGCGGCGGGACGCGACAAAGACCTTGCCGTCGATCTCCGGCGCGTCGGCCTTGCTCCGCCCTTCGCCGCCGCCCGCCGAAACATTGTCGATCAGCACGGCGAGCCTCTTGCCGACCTTGGCCTTCTGGCGTCTTTCAGAAATTTTCTGCTGCTTTTCCATGAAGCGGCGCCAGCGGCTCTGCTGGACCTCGCGTGGAACCGGCGCGAGGCCGAGAGCATTGGCGGCGGCGCCTTTGACCGGCTCATATTTGAAGGCGCCGACGCGGTCGAGCTTCGCCTCGTCCAGCCAGTCGAGCAGAATCTGGAAATCCTCCTCGGTCTCGCCGGGGAAACCTACGATGAAGGTCGAGCGCAAAGTCAGGTCGGGAACCAGGGCGCGCCAAGCCTGAATGCGTTCAAGAGTCTTTTCGACATTGCCCGGCCGCTTCATCGCCCGCAGCACGTTCGGCGCGGCGTGCTGGAAGGGAATGTCGAGATAGGGCAAGATCTTGCCCTCGGCCATCAGCGGCAGGACCTCGTCCACATGGGGATAGGGATAGACATAATGGAGCCGGGTCCACACGCCGAAGCGCCCCAGTTCCTCCGCGAGATCGTAAAAGCGCGCGCGGACCTCGCGACCGTCGTAAAGGCTTGAGGCGTAGCGCAAGTCCTGCCCATAGGCGGACGTGTCCTGCGAAACGACCAAAAGCTCCTTCACCCCGGCCTTGACCAGCTTTTCCGCCTCGCGCAGCACCTCCGCCGCAGGCCGGGACACCAGATCGCCGCGCAATTTCGGGATGATGCAGAAGGTGCAGGAATTGTGGCAACCCTCTGATATTTTGAGATAAGCATAATGGCGAGGGGTCAGCTTAACCCCCTGCGGCGGCACGAGGTCAAGATAAGGATGCGGCGCGGGGGGCGCGGCGCGATGCACCGCCGCCATCACGCTCTCGTAATCCTGCGGGCCGGTGATCGCGGAAATATTGGGGTAAGCGTCGAGGATCGGGCCGGGCTCGGCGCCCATGCAGCCGGTGACGATCACCTTGCCGTTTTCTTTCAGCGCTTCGCCGATGGCGGCGAGCGATTCCGCCTTGGCGCTGTCGAGAAAGCCGCAGGTGTTGACGATGACGGCGTCGGCGCCGTGATGGTTGCGGCTGATCCCATAGCCTTCGGCGCGCAGTCGCGTCAGAATGCGCTCCGAATCGACCAGGGCCTTCGGACAGCCGAGCGAGACGAAAGAAATCGTCCGGCTCTCCGCCGCATTGGGGTCCGTTTCCGT
>JAKANG010000050.1 GCA_021812505.1 Pseudomonadota bacterium | reverse complement strand
TCCCGCGCGTAGATCTCGGCCGCCTGCTGCGCCAGTTCGGCGAGCAGCCGCCCCCAGGCTCCCGGCTCGGCGAAGGCCCGCTGCATGGAGAGCGACATCGCGCCTCCGGAGATGAACAACCGCAGGATTTCCGTCCCGCCATGTTCCTCGACATCGGGCGGAACCGACAGTTCCCGCTTCATTTCGGCCATGCCGCTTTCCTCACGTCTTCAGATAGAGCGCCTTTTTCGCCGCGACGACAATATCGCCTTCGGTCGGCAAGGCGAGCTTTTCGAGATTGGCGGCATAGGGCATGGGCACGTCCTTGCCCGTGACCCGAAGGACCGGCGCGTCGAGATCGTCGAAGGCTTTCTCCATGAGCCGCGCCGAAACCTCCGACGCGATCCCGCCCTGCGGCCAACCCTCGTCCACGACGACGCAGCGCCCGGTCTTGGCGACCGAGCCGAGGATCGTCGGCATGTCCAGAGGCCTCAATGTGCGCAGGTCGATCACCTCCGCCTCGATCTCCTCCTCGGCCAGCCGCTCCGCCGCCTTGAGCGCGAGGCCGACGCCATGGGAATAAGCGACCAGGGTGATGTCGCGCCCGGCGCGGGCGATATTGGCGGCGCCGATGGGCACGAGATGGTCGCCGCCGCGCGGCGCCGGGAAGCTCTGGCCATAGAGCTGCTCATGTTCCAGGAAGATCACCGGATTGGGGTCGCGGATCGCGGCTTTCAGCAGGCCCTTGGCGTCCGCCGCGCTGTAGGGCGCCACCACTTTCAGGCCGGGAACATGGGCGAACCAGGCGGAGAAGTCCTGGGCGTGCTGCGCGCCAACCCTTGCCCGCGCGCCATTGGGGCCGCGAAAGACGATGGGAATGTTCAGCGCGCCGCCCGACATATAGAGCGTTTTGGCCGCCGAATTGACGATATGATCCATCGCCTGAAGCGCGAAATTGAAGCTCATGAATTCGATCACCGGCCGCAGCCCGGCCATGGCCGCGCCGACGCCGAGCCCCGCGAAGGCGTGTTCCGAAATCGGGGCGTCCACCACGCGGCGGGCGCCGAATTCCTGGAGCAGGCCGTGGGTGACCTTGGGCGCTCCGTGCCCCTCGCCTACCTCTTCGCCGAGCACGAAAACCGCAGGGTCGCGGCGCATCTCCTCGGCGAGCGCCTCCCGCAAGGCGTCGCGCATGGTGATGCGCAGCGTTGCGAAATTCTCGTCCGCGGGCGCCTGTGCCGGCGCGGCGCCGGACTGGGGTCCCGCGACGCCTGGCTCTGCGCGCGCGATGACCGCGATCGGCGTATTGACCTCGATCTTTTCGGCGCCTTCGGGCGCAAGGATGCGTTCGAGCACGCCGGCTTCGCCGGCCTCGATCTCCATGGTCGCCTTGTCGGTCTCGATCTCGGCGAGAATGTCGCCCGCCTCCACGCGGTCGCCCTCGCGCTTGAGCCATTTGGTCAGCCGGCCGAATTTCATTTCAGGCGAGAGCGCCGGCATCAGCACATGAGTCGCCATTTGCCTCTCCAATTCCGGCGCGCCGTCAAAGCCACAGGTCGGTTGCGAGTTCGCTCGCATCCGGCTCGGGGCTCGTCGCCGCATAATCCGCGGCTTCCGCGACGATGGCGCGGACTTGGGCGTCGAGCCGCTTGAACGCCGCCTCGTCGGCGCCGCCCGAAGCCAGAATCTTTTCCTTCAGGCGCTCGATCGGATCCGGCGCATGGACGCCGCGCTCCTCGTCCTTGCGCCTGTATTTGGCGGGGTCTCCCAGCGAATGGCCGCGATAGCGCTCGGTCCGCATTTCAAGAATACTCGGTCCTTCGCCGGCGCGCGCCCGCGCGATCGCGCGCCCGCCCGCCTCGCGCACGGCATGGACGTCCATCCCGTCGATGGATTCGCCGGGAATGTCGAACGCCGCGCCCCGGCGCGCGAACTCGGGCCTTTGGCCGCCGGGCGGCGCGAGCCGGTTGTTCTCGATGCAGAAAACGATCGGCAGACGCCAGAGCGCCGCCATGCTGAACGTTTCCGCAACCTGTCCCTGGTCGGCGGCGCCGTCGCCGAAAAAGCAGACGCAAACCCGGCCATCGTCGCGATAAGCGTTGGCGAAGGCGAGGCCCGCGCCGATCGAGGCCTGGGCGCCGACGATGCCGTGGCCGCCGAAATAATCGAGTTCCGGCGCGAACATATGCATCGACCCGCCCTTCCCTCCGGAAAGCCCGCCGCGCCGCCCGGTCATTTCCGCCAGAATGGCGCGCGGATCGACGCCACAGGCGAGCAGATGGCCATGATGGCGATAGGAGGCGATGAACTGGTCGGTCTCGCGCGCGGCGAGCCTCATGCCGACCACAACAGCCTCCTGGCCGATATAGAGATGGCAGAAGCCCCCGATCAGACCCATGCCGAACAGCTGGCCCGCCTTTTCCTCGAAGCGCCGGATGAGCAGCATGGCGCGAAAAGCGGAAAGCTCGTCGCCGTCGCCGAGAAAAGCGGCCAGACGCGACTCGCCGCCCTCGGGCGGCCCATAGGAAGCGGCGGCCATTTTTCCTCCCCCGGTCCCGGCCTCGTTCACGCCGCGGCTTCCCCCAGCGCGCGGCCTCGGGAATCGCGGGACATTCTCAGGGAAAAGCTAGCCCGAAGCCGGTGAAAAAGCGAGACGGGCGAGGTCAGCCCTTGTCGGGGGGCAGGATAACGACGAGATCGCTCCTGCCGACGCGATTGAGGAGGTTGCGCGCCTCCTCGTCGAGCAGGTCGCGATCGACCACGGGGCCGCGCAGCAGATCGACCTTTTTCAGCCATTCCGCCTTTTCGGCGCGGACCGCCTTCAGCTGGGCCTCGATATCCGCCATTTCCCGGCGGGTTTCGAGATCCGCCGCGACGCCACGCTCGCCGTGAAAGGCGTGCCAGACGAAAAAGCCGCCCACCGCGCCGGAAAAGACGTGGAAGAGCAACGGCAAGGCAATGGCGGTGAAGCGCGTGCGGACGACCATGATAGAACAATCGCCCGGAAAGGTTAGCCATCGGTTAATTTGGCGCCAGACTTGTTGCCTTGGGCATGAGGCCGCGAAGGGGTTCGATTTCAGGCCAGACGCGGCGGAATATGTGTCAAAAAGGGACAAGCGCGATGTCCAGTCTGGGATTTTCGATGCACGCCGAATTCAAGGCCGGCCAACTCCTGCGCCGTCAGCCCAAAAAGGCGGATGGCGGGACGGCTGAACCCGGCTCTTACCGGGGCCGGTCGCCGGTCGAGATCTATGTCGGCGTCGCGCTTCTCGGCGCCGCCGCCGTCACCCTCGCCTTCCCCGATCAGGCGACGACCGTGCTGAGGCATTTCGCCGGCTGGCTCTCCTGACCTCGGCGCAGCTTCAGGGCAGCGCATGGGCGCTGAGGAGCCACGCGCCGAAAGCGAGGGAAAGGACGGTCGCCGGAAAGCCGACGACGAGAAAATCGCGAAAGGACAGAGGCTCGCCCGAGCGCCGGGCGATCTCCGCGACGATGAGATTGGCCGCCGAGCCGAGAATGGTGAGATTGCCGGCGAGCGTCGACGCCATGGCCACCACGAGCCAGCTTTCGCGCGGCAATTGCGCGACGAAGGGCTTGAGCGCCAGTACCGCCGGGACATTGCTGATCAGATTGGACAAGGCCGCCGCGACCGCCGTCATGGTCCAGGCGGCGCCGAGCCCCCAGCCCTGCGCCCGCGCCAGAACCTCCGGCGTGACGAAAGCTTTTTCGCCCGCCGCCGCGACGATGAACAGGCCGGCGAACATCAGCAGCAGGCCGCCGTCGATGCGCCGGTAGACCTTGTGCGGCTTGACGCCTGGATTCATCAGGAGAAGCGCCGCCCCCGCCAACGCCGCCTGAGGCGCCGGAACCCCGAAGAAAAAGGCCACGACCACGCCCAGCGTGACGAGGGCCGCGCGCAAGGTCAGGCCCCGATGGGCGCGCGCGGGGCCAAAACTGGCCTCGCCCGTCGGGCGCGCCCGCAAGGCGCCGCGAAAGACGAGCGCAACGAAGCCGAAGACCAGAAGCAGCGCGAAAGCCGCGATCGGCGTCAGCGCCGCGGCAAAGGCGCCATAGCCGATCTGCGAGACGGCGCCGATGATCATGTTCTGTGGATTGCCGGTGATGGTCGCCGTCCCGCCGGCGTTGGAGGCCAGCGCCACCCCGAGCAGATAGGGCTTGGGGTCGAGCTTCAGCGTTTGCGTCAGGCGCAGGACGATGGGCGCCATGACGAGGCAGACCGCATCATTGACGAGAAAGGCGGAAAACACCCCGGTGACCGCGATCACGCCCGCGAGCAGCGTCCATTGCGAATGGGCGCGCCGCGCGGCGAACAGGCTGGCGGCGCGGAAAAAGCCCGCCAGCTCCAGTTCGGCGACGATCGCCATCATGCCGAACAGCAGGGCGAGCGCGCCGAGATCGATGGATTTCAGCGCCTCGTCGATGCTAAGGCCGCCGCAGACGATCATCGCCGCCGCGCCGACCAGGGCGATTCCCGCCCGGTCCAGCCGCGTGAAGGGCAGTCTTCCGAAAGCGACGCCGCCATAGGTCGCGAGGAAAATGGCGGCGACGAGGAGCGTGCGGATGCTCAACCGGCCTCAGGCCAGCGCCTTGAGCGCCGAACGGCCGGCGTAGCTCGCCTGCTTGCCCAACTCCTCCTCGATGCGGATGAGCTGGTTATACTTGGCCAGCCGGTCCGAACGGGCGAGCGAGCCGGTCTTGATCTGCCCGCAATTGGTGGCGACCGCGAGGTCGGCGATGGTCGAATCCTCGGTCTCGCCCGAGCGGTGCGACATGACCGCCGTATAGCCCGCGCGCTGCGCCATATCGACGGCGTTGAGCGTCTCGGTCAGCGAGCCGATCTGGTTGACCTTGATCAGGATCGAATTGGCGACGCCCTTCCTGATGCCGTCGCCGAGGCGCTCGACATTGGTGACGAAGAGATCGTCGCCGACGAGCTGAACTTGTCTGCCGATCAGGTCGGTGGTGATCTTCCAGCCTTCCCAGTCGTCTTCCGAATTGCCGTCCTCGATCGTTACGATCGGATAGGCGTCGCAGAGCTTCTTCAGATATTCGGCCTGTTCCTGGATCGAGCGGACTTTGCCTTCGCCCTCATAATGATAGGCGCCGTCCTTGAAGAATTCGGTCGAGGCGCCGTCGAGGCCGAGCGCGATGTCGGCGCCAAGCTTGAAACCTGCCGTCTCGATGGCCTTGGCGATGAAGTCGAGCGCCGCTTCCGCCGAAGGCAAATTGGGGGCGAAGCCGCCCTCGTCGCCGACATTGGTGTTGTGGCCGGCCTTCTTCAGCGCCGACTTCAGGCCGTGAAACACTTCCGCGCCCCAGCGCACGGCTTCCTTCACGCTCTCCGCGCCCACCGGCAGGATCATGAATTCCTGGAAGTCGATCGGATTGTCGGCGTGGACGCCGCCGTTGATGATGTTCATCATCGGCGTCGGCAGCACGCGGGCCTGGGTGCCGCCGACATAGCGGTAAAGCGGCAGCTTGGCGGCGTCGGCGGCGGCCTTGGCGACCGCCAGCGAAACGCCGAGGATGGCGTTGGCGCCGAGGCGCGCCTTGTTCGGCGTGCCGTCGAGCTCGATCATCGCCTCGTCGATGGCGACCTGCTCCTCGGCGTCGAGGCCAGAAATGGCGTCGAAAATCTCGCCATTCACCGATTCCACCGCCTTGAGCACGCCCTTGCCCAGGAAACGCGCCTTGTCGCCGTCGCGCAGTTCGACCGCCTCATGCGCGCCGGTCGAAGCGCCGGAAGGCACAGCCGCGCGGCCGAAAGAGCCGTCCTCGAGGGTCACGTCGACCTCGACCGTGGGATTGCCGCGCGAATCGAGAATTTCACGGGCGACGATGTCGATAATCTCAGTCATTCTTTTCCCCTGCGCGGCTTATTGATTCAGAATCGCGGGCCTTCTACGCCTTATGCGTGAAATAAAAAAGATGCCCTTTGGCCGCAGCGCAGCTTTTGCCAACCAAATCATGCCCTATGAAAGAAGCGCCGACGGGACGCCAAATCTCTCTGCCCCTCGTGGGGAGGGTGGCGAGCGCAAACGAGCCGGGTGGGGCAACCCGGCCCGCATGAAACCAAACGACCAAAATTCCCAACACTGACCGCCAGGACTTTCTCATGGTTCAGACTCACGACGGCGCCGCGCTTCTCGGCGCGCAGGCCAAAATTCCGCAAAGCCCCGACGAGGCCGAACTGGACCGCGTGCCCAACCCGCACCCGGACCTGAATTATCTCGCGCGCTTCACGCAGCCGGAATTCACCTCGCTCTGCCCGGTGACCGGTCAGCCTGATTTCGCCCATCTCGTCATCGATTATGTCCCCGACCTTTGGCTCGTCGAATCAAAGGCCTTGAAGCTCTATCTGACCTCGTTTCGCAACCACGGCGCCTTCCACGAGGATTGCACGATCCGCATTGCCAAGGACCTCGTCGCGGCGCTCAGCCCGCGCTGGCTGCGGATCGGCGGCTATTGGTATCCGCGCGGCGGCATGCCCATCGACGTGTTCTGGCAGACCGCGGAGCCGCCCAAAGGCCTGTGGATTCCTGATCAGGGAGTCGCGCCCTATCGCGGGCGGGGGTGACGGCGGCGCTGACAATCCCTATGTTGCGGATGTGCCGAAAAAACCCGCGCCCCGAAAAGCTCCCATGCCCAGCCGCGAGGATATCCTCGCCTTCATCGCCCGCGAGCGTCAGGCCCTCGGGGAAGCCGGCGCGGCCATTCCCGAAAAGATCGGCAAACGCGAGATCGCCCGCGCCTTCGGCATTCGCGGCGACGACAAGATCCTGCTCAAGAAAATCCTGAAGGAACTGGAGATCGAGGGCGAGATCCAACGCTCGCGCAAGGGGCTGCATGAGAAAGGCGCCCTGCCCCAGATCGTGCTTGCCGACATCCTCTCCCGCGACCGCGACGGCGACCTGATCGCCACGCCCGCCGAATGGGAGGAGGAGCTCGGCCCTGCGCCGCGCATCGTGATCTTCGCGCCCCGGAAAGCTCGTCCCGGCGCGCCGGCGGCGGGCATCGGCGACCGCGCCCTGGTGCGGGTCACGCCGACCGGCGAGGCCGGCGGCCCCGCCTATTCCGGACGGGTGGTCAAGCTGCTGTCGCGCGCGGCCAAGCGGGTGCTCGGCGTGTTCCGCGAGGACCCGCGCACGGGCGGCGGGCGCATCGTCCCGGTGGACAAGAAGCTGCGCGACAAGGAATTCAGGGTTTCCGAGGCCGACCGGGGCGAAGCCCGCGACGGCGATCTCGTCAGCGTCGAAACCCTTTCGCGGGGGCGGCTCGGCCTGCCCGTGGCGAAAGTGCGCGAAAAACTCGGCTCGATGAACAGCGAAAAGGCGATCAGCCTCATCGCCATCAACACTCACGGCATCCCCGACGTCTTCCGGCCCGAGACGATCGAGGCCAGCGAACATGCCAAGCCCACGCGCATCGAGACCGAGGGGTTCCGGCGCGAGGACTGGCGCTCCCTGCCCCTCGTCACCATCGACCCGCCCGACGCCAAGGACCATGACGACGCCGTCCACGCCGCGCCCGACGACGCGCCTGACAATAAATACGGCTTCATCGTCACCGTCGCCATCGCCGACGTGAGCTGGTATGTGCGGCCTGCGGGCGCGCTCGACCGCGAGGCGCTGGACCGTGGCAATTCGGTCTATTTCCCCGACCGCGTCGTGCCCATGCTGCCTGAGCGGATTTCCAACGATCTCTGCTCGCTCCGCCAGGGCGAGGACCGCCCCGCGCTCGCCTGCCGGATGCGGATCGGCAAGGACGGCCACAAGATCAGCCACAGCTTC
>JAKANG010000049.1 GCA_021812505.1 Pseudomonadota bacterium | reverse complement strand
TGTCGGCCGCGGCCAGACATATGAGCCGCAGGCCGAGGCCGACATTCAGTTGCTGCGCATCGCAGAGCATCTGCTCGCCTCCGCGATCGGCGCGGCCTCCGCGCGGCTGGTGCTTTCGCTGCTGTTTCGGCGGCGCAATGTCTCCAGCGCGGCGGCGCTGCGTCTGCTTGACGACGCCTCCACCGCCTTGCTCTACAACCGCGAAATGCTCCAGCACGCCCTGGATTTCACCCGCCAGGGCATTTCGGTTTTCGACGCCGATCTCCGCCTGACCTGCTGGAACCGCGAATTCCGCGACATGTTCCGCCTCCCCCCCGATTATGCGCGCAACGGCGTGGCGCTCGACGACATCCTGCGCCTCAACGCCGAGCGCGGGCTTTATGGCGAGGGCGCGGTGGACGAACTGGTCGTCGCCCGCCTGGAGCGCCTGACCAATTCCGAGCCGTTCCGCATCAGGCTCGCAACCTCCGGCAAGGCGATCGAGACCCGCTCGGCGCGCATGCCCGACGGCGGGCTCGTCGTCACCTATACCGACGTCACCGAGCAATACGCCGCCGAACAGGCGCTGGAGGCCGCCAAGGAAAACCTTGAGCGGCGGGTGCGCGAGCGCACCGAGGAGCTGACCCAGCTCAACAAGGAGCTGGCGCGCGCCAAGGCCGAGGCCGAACACGCCAATATCTCGAAAACCAGGTTCCTCGCCGCCGCCGGCCACGATATTCTCCAGCCGCTCAACGCCGCGCGGCTTTACGCCGCGACCATGATGCAACGCGCGGCGGCCGGCGCGCCCTCCTCGGAAACCGGCGCGCTGGCGCATAATGTCGATTCGGCGCTCGAAGCGGTGGAGGATATCTTCTCGGCCCTACTCGAAATTTCGCGTCTCGACGCCGGCGCGATGAAGATCGAACTCAGCTCTTTCCCGGTCGCCGACCTTTTCAACCAGCTCAAGATCGAGTTCGCGCCGCTGGCCGAGAAAAAGCAGTTGAAGCTCACCTTCGCGCCCTGCTCGCTCTCTGTGCGCTCTGACCGCCGGCTGCTGCGCCGGCTGTTGCAGAACCTCGTCTCCAACGCGATCAAATACACCCGCGCCGGCTGGGTCCTGGTCGGCGCGCGCCGTCTGCGCGGCAAGCTGCGGTTCGAGGTCTGGGACACGGGCCTGGGGATTCCCCCGGACAAGCAGAAAAGCGTGTTCCGCGAATTCGAGCGGCTCGACGCCGGGGCCGCCGAGCCCGGCCTCGGCCTCGGCCTGTCCATCGTCGAGCGCATGGCCCGCGTGCTCGACCATCCGCTGGCGCTGCGATCGAGGCTCGGCAAGGGCTCGGTCTTCACCGTCACCGCGCCGCTCGGCGTGACCGCGCCACAGGCGACGCCGTCACATGACGCCCCCGCCGTCGCGTCGCGCCATTCGCCGCTCGCCGGCATGGTCGTGGTCGCCATCGACAACGACAAATTCATCGTGGACGGGATGCGCGCGCTTCTGTCGTCGTGGGGCTGCGTCCCGATCGTTGCGGTCAGCCAGCGCGAGGCCGCCGCGGAACTGGCGCGCCAGAACCGGGGGCCGGACGCCATTCTCGCCGATTACCACCTTGACGAGGGCGACGGTGTGGACGCGATCGTCGCCTTGCGCTGGCGCTTTGGCGCCGCGCTGCCTGCCGCCCTGATCACCGCCGACCGCTCGCCGGACATGCGAGCGCGGGCGCGGGAAAAGGATGTGACGGTGATCAACAAGCCGCTCAAGCCGGCGACTTTGCGCGCCCTTCTCGCCCAGTGGCGGGCCGCCGCCGAGACGCCGGCGCCGGGCTGACGCCTTCCGGCGCATGAGCGCCGAAGGCTTCGACCTGGGCGTGGAACGAGCAGATCCGCGGCGCGATCTCCTTGCGGAAGCGCGAGCCGTTGAACACGCCGTAATGACCGACGTCCTTCTGCAGATGATGCATCCTCAGGCCGTCGGGAAGATTGACGCAGAGGTCCTGCGCCGCCTCGGTCTGGCCGACGCCGGAAATGTCGTCCTTCTCGCCTTCGACGGTCATCAGGCCGACGTGGCGGATCGCGCCGGGATCGACGAGCTCGCTCCGATGCTTCATCGTGCCGCGCGGCAAATCGTGATGGACGAAGACCGTGTCGATGGTCTGGAGGTAAAATTCGGCGGTGAGGTCCATCACCGCCAGATATTCGTCATAGAAATCACGATGCTTTTCGGCCGAATCGCCGTCGCCCTTCACAAGGTGGTTGAACATGTCGAGATGGGCGCTGACGTGGCGGTCGAAATTCATCGCCATGAAGCCCGAGAGCTGGAGGAAGCCCGGATAGACCTCGCGGCCCGCGCCCGGATAGGGAAAGGGCGCGACATGGATGCAATTGCGCCGGAACCAGTCCGGCCCGCGCTTCTCGGCGAGTTTGTTGACCGCGGTCGGGCTGCGCCTCGTGTCGATCGGACCGCCCATCAAGGTCATGGAAGCCGGCGTATGGGGGCTGTTCTGGGCCTCCATCTGCGCGACCGCCGCCATGACCGGAACGGACGGCTGGCAGACCGCGAGGACATGAACCGGCGGCGCCCCCGGAACATTGAGGAAATCGCAGATTTCGATGATGTAGTCGATGTAGTCGTCGAGGTCGAAACGTCCGACCGCAAGCGGAACCAGGCGGGCGTCCACCCAGTCGGTGATATAGACGTCATGGGTCGGCAGGAAGGTTTCGACCGTGCCGCGCAGCAAGGTCGCGTAATGGCCCGACATGGGCGCGACGATCAGCAGACGCGACTGGCGCGGCGCATGGGTGGGCAGGTGACGGTGAAAATGCACCAGGCGGCAAAACGGCCGCACCCAGACGATATCCTCTTCGACCGCGATCTCCTCGCCGCCGATCGTCGTCTTTTCCAAACCAAAGGCCGGCTTGCCGTAACGGCGGGTCATGCGCTCGAACAATTCCGCCGACGCCGCGAGATTGCGGCCCATCGGCGTATAGGACACCGGATTGAACGGGCTCTTGAAGGTCAGCCGGGTCATGTCAGACAGGGCGCGCGCCGGCGCCATGGCCAGATGGACCATCTCGTAGAAGTGATAGGCGTATTGGTTCATTGCCTTGCCCTGCCATCCCGCCGCCAGACTGCGCCCGCCGGCCAAAAGTCACGAAAACCGGGAAAGTCCCGAGCGACAAACCGAAAGTTTACGTGAAACCTAATGCCCCGGCAAACGACGTTAAGCGCAAGCGCCATCGTTCTTAAGTTGCAAAGCCTGCGACATGTCGTCTCGCCCCACGAGGCCCGCAATCCGGACCTGCGGCCGCCGATTCTCAGGTAAAGATGCTTGTAAAACAATTCAATACCGGCGCAGCGGCTGGCTAGGGCGATCTGATTCCTTGCGCATTTGCGCAAAGGCCGTCTTGCGCGACGAGAGAACGGCCCTATCTCTGGCGGCGGCGCGCGGGGCGGGCTAGAATAATCGACCGCCCCCGGAGAGGTTCATGTCGCAGATCAAGGTCGCCGTCGTTCCCGTCACCCCCTTTCAGCAGAACTGCACGATCCTGGTCTGCGAGGCGACGGGGAAAGCCGCAGTGGTCGATCCCGGCGGCGATGTTCCCCTGATCCGCCGCGCCATCGAACAGACCGACGCCAGCGTCGAAAAGATCCTGTTGACCCACGGCCACGCCGATCATGCCGGCGGCGCCGCCGATTTGCGCGACGCGCTCGGAGTCCCGATCGAAGGACCGCATCTCGGCGACAAGTTCCTGCTCGATAATCTGGAAACCGCCGCGAAAATGTTCGGCTTTCCCTGCCGCGACGTCGCGCCGGACCGCTGGCTGGACGAGGGCGATCAGGTTTCTTTTGGCGCGATCCGGCTCGATGTCCGCCATTGCCCCGGCCATACGCCCGGCAGCGTCGTCTTCATCAACCAGCCAATGCAGTTCTGCCTCGTCGGCGACGTGCTGTTCCAGAACTCGATCGGCCGCGCCGACCTGCCGGGCGGCGATTACGCCACCCTGATGCGCTCGATCGAACAAAAGCTGCTGACGCTCGATGACGGCATGACCTTCATCAGCGGCCACGGGCCGATGAGCACCATTGGCGCCGAGAAGAAAAACAATCCCTTCCTGCAAAAATAGCTCGAACGCGCCTCCGGACGGAAAACCCCCATGTCCCTCACCTCTCTGCTCGTCCATCTCGACAGCGGCGAAAGATCGAAGGTCCGCCTGAAGATCGCCGCCGACATCGCCCGCGCCAAGGCCGCGAAACTCACCGGCCTGTTCGCGCAGATCGGCGCGCCAACCGGGGCCGCCGAGGCCAGCCGCGCCGATTTTCTCGCGGGCGCGGCCAAACTCGACGCCGAATGGATCGACCTCGGGCGCGGCGATGAAAAAGGCGTCCTCCGCCGCGCAACGGAGATCGCCCGCCATTTCGACATGATCGTGCTCGGACAGAGCCGCGCGGAACACAATCTCGTCCCGGCCGATCTCGCCGAGCAGATGATCCTCCACTCCGGCCGTCCGGTCCTGGTCCTGCCCGACGCCGGGGAGTTCAGGACCATCGGCAAACGTCCTATTTTCGCCTGGGCGGATTCGGCCTCCTGCTCGCGCGGACTGACCAATGGCGTTCCGCTCGTGGCGCCACGGGTCGAGGCCCTGATCGTTGGCTTTTCCAGCGGCGACGACGCCGAGGCCATGGCGGCGCAGAACGAATCGCTGAATTTCACCGTGGCCCATCTCGCCGCCCACAAAATTTGCGCCCATGCCGAACAATTGCCGCTGGGCGGCGCCTGCCTGATGGACGCGCTGCTCAGCCGCGCCGTCGATCACGGCGCCGATCTGGTGGTGGTCGGCGCCTTCGGCGGCGATCCTTCTCTCGCCGCCCATGGCGATGATTCGCGCCAGATGTTGCAGCGCCTAACCCTGCCGACGCTTTTTTCGCACTGAAGGCGAAAAGCCCCGCGCGAGCGGGGCTTCCACGAGGCGTCGGAGAATGAAGGCGTCGGAGAAAGGCGCCGCCTTACTCGCAGATGCGGACGCGGCGGCGGCCGATGTAATTGCCCCATTCGTCGTAGATCGGGCGGCGCTCGATCCAGCAGCCGCCGCCATAGACCGGCTGGGCGTAATAATAACGGGGCTGGGCCGCGCTGGCCGCCACCGCGCCAAGCGCCAATCCGCCGATCAGTCCGGCCGCGAGGGCCCCTCCGGCGTTGCCGCCGCCACAGCCCCAGCCGTTGCACCAGGCCGAGGCGGGCGACGAAAAGGCCGAACTCAGTGAAAGCGCGGCGACGGCGGCAATCACAATCTTTTTCACAGGAATGGACATCTGTTTCTCCTCACGAAAATGTTGCGCCGCCGCGCGAATGCAGGTTGAACACAGGTTAGTCATAAGACGCTGAATGTTATCTGAACGAATTGTGGCCTGTTCGGGGCCTCGATTCCATCCGAGGGTTTGAAACGCATGACGCCGACCGGCTCCTCCGGCGACCTCGCCGCAGACCGCCGCTATCATTGGGCGCTGGGCGCGGCGCAATCGCGCGATTTCGAGGCCGCGCGCGACCTGTTCGGCCAGGTCCTCGATCTCGCGCCGCATTGGGCGCCGGCCTGGTTCGGGCTGGGCGAGTCGCTCGAAGGGCTCGGCCGCCGCGCCGAGGCCGCCGCCGCCTTTCGCGAGGCGCTCGCGCGCGACCCCGGAGATTGCGCCGGCGCGGCCCTGCGTCTCGCCCGCCTTTCCGGCGAAAGCCCGGCTTCCGCGCCGCGCGCCTATGTCAAAACCCTGTTCGACCAATATGCGGAAAAGTTCGACCGCCATCTGACCGAAGTTCTGGCCTATCGCGGCCCGCAAATCCTGCTCGACTCGGTCGAGCAGGCCGCGCCGGGGCGCGCCTTCGCCCATATGCTCGATCTCGGCTGCGGCGCGGGCCTCGCCGGCGAAGCTTTTCGCGCCAAGACCGCCTGCTTGACCGGCGTCGATCTCGCGCCGTCGATGATCGCCAAGGCGCGGGCCAAAAGCCTCTACGACCGCCTCGTCGCCGCCGATCTTCTGGATTTCCTTGGAGAAGAGCCGGCGGCAAGCGCCGATCTCGCCGTCGCCGCCGATGTTTTCGTCTATACCGGCGATCTCGATCCGATTTTCGCCGCCGTCGCGCGCGTCCTCATCCCGGGCGGATTGTTCGCCTTCACCGCGCAAAGTCTCGTCGAGGGCGCAGGTTTCCGGGTTGGCGACGACCTGCGCTTCGCCCATTCCGAAACCTATGTGCGAGACTGCGCGGCCAAAGCGGGCCTCGGCGTCCGGACTTTTTCGGCCGCCGCGACGCGCAAGGACCGCGGCGCCGACGTCCCGGGCTGGGCCGTCGTCCTCGCAAAATGATAGACCTTCCGGCGCAAGGAGGCCGCCATGACCTTTCCGCTTTATGTCTTCGACGCTTACGGCACTTTGTTCGACGTCCACTCGGTGGTCGCGCGCCATCGCGGCCTCGTCGGCGAACAGGCTGAAAGACTCTCCGAGATCTGGCGCGCGAAACAGCTTGAATATACCTGGACGCGCAGCCTGATGGGCGCCTGGCGCGATTTCGACGCCCTGACCGAGGACGCGCTCGATTTCGCCGCCGCGCGGTGTGGCGGCATTTCGGCGGAAGCGCGCGAAAAACTGCTCGCGGCCTACGAGACCCTCGACGCCTTTCCCGACGTCGCCCCTGCGCTGCGGCGTTTGCGCGGCCAGGGCGCGAAATGCGTCATTCTGTCCAACGGCCGCCCGGCGGCGCTCGCCCGCGCCGTCGCGTCGGCAGGACTGCAGGATTTGCTGGACGAGTCCCTGTCCGCCGAGCCAGCAGGCCTTTACAAGACCGCGCCGGAAATCTACGCCCTGGTCGGCGCGCGCTATGGCGCGACGCCGGATCAGGTTTCGTTCCAATCCTCCAACCGCTGGGATGTCGCGGGCGCCGCCCGCTATGGCTTTCACGCGATCTGGATCAATCGGGCCGGCGCGCCGGACGAATATTTCGATCTGCCGCCGGAACGGTTCCTCTCGACGCTCGCCGACTTATGATCCCGGCAAGAAAAAAGGCCGCCGGACGAACCAGCGGCCCAAGTCTAGGGAGGAAACGCCCAAGGAGGGCTGCAGCACAAGCACCGCTTGCGCTACGGTTCATAAGTTATGTTGCGCCGCACAAAATGTCAAGGCAAAAATTTTGCGGCGCGTCATTTCTCTGCTGCGTTGCATGCAAGCCATTGAGATATTTGCATTATCAGCGACGCACGGGAACCTTAGCCCGTCTTGCGCGTTGAGCGTTGGTGAAAAAAATGCGCGGAAGGAGGCGGCCATGTCGCCTGCAACCATTGTGATCGCGCTGCTGATCGTCTGTTTTTTCGCGGTTCTGCCGACCTGGCCCCATGCCGCGCAATGGGGCTATTACCCGAGCCTGCTGGTCGCGGCGCTGATTCTGGCCGCGGCTCTGCTGGCCGAAATGAGCTGAAGGCCGGCTATTCCACGCCCATGACGGCATAGGGGTCGTTCAACCCGCCGCGCCGGAGCATGATCCCATGCTCGGCGCCATGCGAATCATGCCATTTGGCCCGACACCGGTCCATGCCGCACAGGACTTCCGGAAAGCGGTGGAAGGGCTTGCCGTTGGAAAGCTTCTGGCCGTAGCCTGTCTCGGGCCTCCAGCCTTCGGCGAGCAATTGCCCGCGCAGATCCTTGTAAGCCTCGCCCGGAACGATGTTCGCGGCCAGCGCCGGGGCGATTCGGACCACGGCAAGGGCGCCCAGGCCAACAAACAGGAGAAATTTCAGAAACTTCGACCGCATCGCCCGTCTCCAGCAAAATTTCAGCGCAGCCCCGCGCAGAA
>JAKANG010000048.1 GCA_021812505.1 Pseudomonadota bacterium | reverse complement strand
GGCGTCAAGCGTCAGGCGAATCTCGACCGCGGCCTCCCCGCCGGGATCGAGGTCGAATTGCACATAACAGGATTTGCTCTCCGGCGCCCTGTAGACGCGCTGGGCGACCACTTTTCCCGGAAAAACCGAAATATTGGGCTTGGCGTCAGCCAACCGGGCGGCGTCGGCCAGAGTGTCGCCACGGAATTCGACCAGGAATCGTCGTTGTTTCGCCGCTGCGCCGCGGCCGCCGCGCGTCCCGGCGGTCGTCGCGACGCTGGGCTGGGAAGGCGGCGTCCAGCACCAGAACTGCCGATAGGCGAAATCGGCCTGCTGGCCCTTGGCGAGCGGGGTTTTCGAGCGCCAGAAGGCGATCATGTTCTGGGCGGTTTCGTTGTCCGAGGGGATCTCGACCAGTTCGACCGAGCCGGAGCCCCAGTCGCCGATGGGCTCGATCCAGAGCGAGGGACGAAGCTCCCAGCGCTGGGCGAGATCATAGAAATCATCGAAGTCGCGGTTGCGCTGCAGGAAGCCGAATCCCTTGGGATTCTGGTCGACGAATTCGGAAATCTGGAGATTGCCGCGGTTGGCGACGGGGCGCCACAGCCATTCGCCGGCGCCCGTGAGCATCTGCAAGCCGGTCAACTCCTCGGCGGATTCGCGGATATCGTCGTCGCCGCGCCGGTCGAGCGGGTTGAAAGAGCAGGTGGCGCTCATGGTTGCGAGGCCGAACAGGTCGATCGGCGCGCGTGGGAACAGCGAGCACTCGACGTCGATGATCGTGGCGTCGCCGGGATGGAGCGTGAAGCGATAGGCGCCGGCGACGCTGTCGGAATCGAGCAGGGCGTTGACGGTCAAGGCGTTGGCGGCGACGCTGGCTTTCTCGATCCAGACCGCGCGGAAGATTGGAAATTCCTCGCCGCGCGCGTCGCCGGTGCGGATCGAGAGCCCGCGCGCCGTCACGCCGAAATTCTGGCCCGGCGCGAGCGAGCGGAAGAAGCTCGCGCCCTGGAAGACCGCGAGTTCCTTCAGGGCGCCGTGGTCGTCGCGGCGCAGGACGCGGAAGCCGGAAAAGTCGAGATTGACGGGCGGCGACGGAAGATTGACGCCGCCGAAAATGAATTTCGACGCGTCATAGTTCAGCCGCCGCGCCTGTCCGTCCTCGACCAGATAGATCATCATCGGCGTGGTGTAAACAAAGCCGCGATGCAGGGGCTCGATCACGAAGTCGCTGGAATTGTCGGCCCAGATGAGCCCTTCGGGCTTGGCGTGTATCGCCGCGAATGCCTCCTGCGACAGATTGGCGAGCGGGCCGGGCAGTTCGGCGTTCGGCGCGGAAAATGGCTTGGTCGAGAGCACGCGGGCGAGATCGACCACCGAGGAGTTGCTGAAAGGCGTCGGCTCGGCGGCCGGATTGTCGGCCAGGGCGGACGAAACGGGGCTGACGGCGGCGAAAGCGGCGGCAGTTCCCGCCAGTTGCAAGAGATCCCGTCTTTTCAGCATCGGCTGGGCCGTCCGTATGGTCCCGTTGTTTTGTTCGATGCGCGGATCGCCCGCGGGGCGGGGGAGCGCGGCGGGGCGCCCGCTCGCGCGCATCTTCCCGGATTCGGCGCGTTATAAACTAATTTGCGGCGGAGGCGAGGCCGATTTTTTTGCTTTGCCCTATTTTGCGGCTCACCTATACCAGCCACGTCATTCCCGAGGTCCATTCATGACCATGCAAAAGGATCGGAGCGGCGCGCCGCGACGCTGCCTCGCCATTGTTCTCGCCGCCGGCGAGGGCAAGCGGATGCGCTCGACCCTGCCGAAAGTGCTCCACCGGATCGCCGGTCGGTCCATGCTCGCCCATGTGCTCGACTCCGTGACCCGCGCCGGCGCGGATTCGATCGCCGTGGTTGTCGGCCCGGGGCGAGACGACGTCGCCGCCGAAGCGCGCGGCAATGCGCCAGAGGCCCGGGTTTTCGTGCAGTCGGAAAGGCTTGGCACCGCCCACGCCGTGCTCGCGGCGCGTCAAGCCATCGCCGAAGGCTTCGATGATATTCTCGTTCTCTTCGCCGACACGCCGCTGGCGCGTCCGGAAACCTTTTCGCATCTGCGCGAAAGGCTTCGCGCGGGCGCCGGCGTGGTCGCACTGGGCTTCGAGCCCGCGGACCCGACGGGCTATGGCCGTCTCCTGACCGACGGAGCGGGCGCGCTGCTCGCGATCCGCGAGCACAAGGACGCGGGTCCCGACGAGTTGAAAGTAAGAATCTGCAACGCCGGCCTGATGGCGCTCGATGGCGCTCGCGCGCTTGGCTGGCTGGAGCAGATCGGGGACGACAACGCGCAGAAGGAATTTTACCTGCCCGACGCGGTCGCCATCGCCCGCGCGGGCGGCGCGGCCTGCGCCCTGGTCATGGCCCCGGCGGAAGAGGTGCTGGGCGTCAACGACCGGGCGCAACTCGCCGTTGCCGAGGCCGAAATCCAGCGCCGGCTGCGGCTCGCCGCCATGCTGAACGGGGCGACCCTGGTCGCGCCGGAAACCGTCTTCTTCAGCTTCGACACGGTGCTGGGGGCCGATGTGGTCGTCGAGCCGCATGTCGTCTTCGGCCCCGGCGTCACTGTCGGCGATGGCTGCGTCATCCATTCCTTCTCGCATCTCGAAGGCGCCACGCTCGCGAAGTCTGTCGCGATCGGACCCTATGCGCGGCTGCGGCCGGGGGCGAAACTGGCCGAAAAGGCGCGGATCGGCAATTTCGTCGAGATCAAGCAGGCGGACATTGGCGAGGGGGCCAAGGTCAACCATCTGACCTATGTCGGCGACGCCAGCATCGGCCCGCGCGCCAATATCGGCGCCGGGGTCATCACCTGTAATTATGACGGCTTCCTGAAATATCGCACGAAAATCGGCGCCGACGCCTTCATCGGCTCGAATTCGGCGCTCGTCGCGCCGGTCGAGGTCGGCGACCGGGCCTTCGTCGGCTCCGGCTCGGTGGTGACCGACAATGTCGAGGCCGACGCGCTCGCCGTGGCGCGCGGCCGGCAGGCGGTCATCCCCGGCTGGGCGACGGCCTTCCGCAAGAAGATGGCGGCGCTGAAGGCTGCGAAATAAGGCGGCTGCGTTAACAAATGTCATGCAAAGTGATTTGCGCGGGAGCCTGAACTCGGCCTTGTTGCATCGCGAGTTCAATCGGAGACAGTGTTTTCATGTGCGGAATTGTCGGCATCCTCGGTCAGGGCCCGGTCGCCGGCGCCTTGATCGACGCTCTGAAGCGGCTCGAATATCGCGGCTATGATTCGGCGGGGGTCGCCACGCTGGAGCATGGCCGGCTGGAGCGCCGCCGCGCCGAGGGCAAGCTGCGCAATCTCGAAGCCTTGCTGCAGGCCAAGCCGCTTCACGGCTCGGTCGGCATCGGCCACACCCGCTGGGCGACCCATGGCCGGCCGACCGAGAACAACGCCCATCCGCACGCGACCGACAGGCTGGCGGTGGTCCATAACGGGATCATCGAGAATTTCCGCGAATTGCGCGAGGAACTGATCGCGCTCGGCCACAAATTCGTCAGCCAGACCGACACCGAGGCGGTCGCCCATCTCGTGACGGAACAGCTCAATCGCGGCCTGTCGCCGGTTGAAGCGGTGGCGGCGAGCCTGCGCCGGCTCAAGGGCGCCTTCGCGCTCGCCTTCCTGTTCGATGGCGAGGAAAACCTGCTGATCGGCGCGCGGCGCGGCGCGCCTCTGGCGGTCGGCTATGGCGAGGGCGGGGAGATGTATCTCGGCTCGGACGCCCTCGCCCTCGCCGCCTTCACCGACACGATCACCTATCTCGAGGATGGCGACTGGGTCATCCTGCGCCGCGGCGCGGCGGAATTCCGCGACGAGGACAATCGCGCGGTCGAGCGCCCGAAGCTCAAGACCCAAGCCTCGGCCTTTCTGGTGGACAAGGGCAATTACCGGCATTTCATGGCCAAGGAGATCCACGAGCAGCCGGAGGTCGTGGCGCGGACGCTCGCCCATTATGTCGATTTCTCCGCCGGCGCGGTGCGGTTGCCCTTTGACCTGCCCTTCGACGCCAAAAGCCTCACGGGAATCACGCTGACGGCCTGCGGCACGGCCTTTTACGCGGGCATGGTCGCCAAATATTGGTTCGAGCGCTTCGCGCGCCTTCGGGTCGAGATCGACGTCGCCTCGGAATTCCGCTATCGCGACGCGCCCTTGCCCGAACAGGGCCTGATGATCGTGGTGTCGCAATCGGGCGAGACGGCCGACACGCTCGCCAGCCTGCGCTTCGCGCGCGCTCACGGCCAGAAGGTCATCGGCGTGGTCAATGTGCCGACCTCGACCATCGCTCGCGAGAGCGACGTCGCCGCGCCGACGCTCGCCGGGCCAGAGATCGGCGTCGCCTCGACCAAAGCCTTTACGTGCCAGCTTACCGTTCTGGCGGCGCTGGCCATCGCGCTCGGCCGGGCGCGCGGCGTGCTGGACGAGGCGGAGGAAAAGCGGCTGGTCAATGAGCTGATGGTCGTTCCGGGCCTGCTCGCGGAGGCGATGAAGCTCGAACCGGGCATCGAGGCCCTGTCGCACCATCTCGGCAAGGCGCGGGACGTGCTCTATCTCGGGCGCGGCCCGTCTTTTCCGCTCGCGCTCGAAGGCGCGCTCAAGCTCAAGGAAATTTCCTATATCCACGCTGAAGGCTATGCCGCGGGCGAGTTGAAGCACGGCCCGATCGCGCTGATCGACGAGCAATTGCCGGTGATCGTGATTGCGCCGACGGATCCCGTTCTCGAAAAGACGGTGTCGAACCTTCAGGAGGTGGCGGCGCGCGGCGGCCGGATCGTCATGGTCGGCGATTCCAACGCCATCGACGCCGCGGCGGTCTCGCTCGCCGGCGAAATCCGCTTGCCCGACATGGCGCCGGATTTCGCGGCCATTGTTTACGCCGCCCCGATCCAGATGCTCGCCTATTACACCGCGGTCTTCATGGGCAAGGACGTGGACCAGCCGCGCAATCTGGCGAAGAGCGTCACGGTGGAGTAAGGGGCCTCGGCCGCAGGCTTCCCGCATTGCCTGCGCCAATTTTGGGGGCGCCGGGCATTTGCGCGCCTGTCCGGAAGACGGTTTTGTGGAAGGCGCCGACCCGGAGCGAAAGGCGCTCGCGTCGCCGTTCGATCATCCGAGCGACGTGACATGGGAAGGGGCCTGCGGGATTTCCCCGGCGGAAGCGGTCGCGGATCGATCGATTGTTTCGCGAATTACGTGACGGGGCTGTCTTTCGCTTCGTCGCCACCCTGATCCAATCCGCAACGACGACCCCGGCGGCGCTCATAAGCCGCCGCAAGTTTGGCCGTTTCGCGCGAAACCTCTTGGACGCCTTCGATCGCCGCGACGCAGTTGCGGATGATGGGATCTTCACGCATCCGCTTCACCTTGGCTTCGGGCGAGAGACCGTCCAGCAGTGGGCAAAGATCGGGATTGAAGCGTCCCGATAATTTCGCCTGTTCGCACATGTCTTGTCCGGCGTCTCGCGTCGATGGCTTGGGTGTTCTCGCGCCGATGGCGGAGGGAACGAAGCCTTCATTCGCCGCAAACTACAGGAAGACGGAACAAACGCCAATCGGGCGACGACGAATTTGATCCTACACTTTAGCCGCCGCGGTTTGCAAACGCAGCGCGGCCAGATCGCGATCTTCGATGTCTCCCGTCAGATAGGCGGCGGCGACACGGTCGACGCTCGCGACATGGGCGGCGACAACTTGCGGCAGGACGAACTGCATGAGCCGGCGTAGGTCTTTTGCCGGGGCGACGGGCGCGACCTTGGTCATTTCGGCGACCTCGCGGAGAAGCATCCTGTGCTGCGCCTTGTGGCATTCGACAAGAGGCACATGGCCGTCCGCCATCAACTGTTCCTCGCGGGCGAAATGCGCCTCCAATTCGCGGCTGATCCGATCGAGCAAGCTAGGAAGCTCCGCATCCCCCGTCGCGGCGACGGCCGAAAACAAAGCGTCGATCGCCTGATGGTCGCGATCCATTTCCGGAACGCCGAGGATCAATAGGAAGTCGTCGTTTTCGCTCATCTTTCTTGCGCCCGGCGTCAGATCGCCCAAGTTTAGCGCCGCCCCGGACGCGGTCCTTGACAATGGTCAAAGACGAGCCGGCAAGATCGGAGAAGAGATGGACAGAGTTCGTCGTAGCGACAGGGGCTGTTCATGCGCTGGTTCCCGAAATTGGTTTTTGCGTCGCTTCTGTCGGCGTTGGGGCCTGCGCTTGCCCAGGCTGAATGCCAGCCCGGAGCCGGGGCTGTCTGCGCGGGCGCCGATTTGCGCGGACTCGATGGCGTCGATCACGATTTTTCCGCCGCCAATTTTCATGACGCGAACCTTTCGGCTTCGGAGCTTGAAGGCGCGAGGCTTTCCGCCTCGGATTTGTCGCGCGCGAATCTCTATGCCGCCAATCTGAAACATGCCGATCTTTCGGGCGCGAACCTCAACGGCGCGACCCTTCGTCAGACTCATCTGGAAGGCGCGAACCTGCGTGGCGCAGACCTTCGCGACGCCGACCTCAGCTTCGCCTTGCTCGAAGGCGCCGATCTTTCGAGCGCAGACTTGCGCGGCGCGCGGTTGCAACTGGTCGATCTCCGCAAGGTTCGCCTGGAAGGCGCCAAGATCGAGGGAGCGCTCTGGCCGACGGATCGGGTCTGCAAGGCGGGTTCGTCGGGGCGCGATTGCATCGAAGGCGAACCTATCGCCGACGAGCCGGCCGGACGGCAATAAAGATCCGCCAGCGCAAGACAGGCGCCGTGGGAAAATCGGCGGCCCGCTCCCGGTGCTCGATGGAGAGGCGACCGGCTCGTGCATTTTTGGTTCCGCGCCGGTCCTCGGCTTCCGCTTCATTGACTGCGTTCGCCGCGATTCCCGATGGCGAGCGCAATCTGGAT
The DNA here is from genome assembly GCA_021812505.1 of Pseudomonadota bacterium. The sequence continues at coordinate 1,006 of JAKANG010000048.1, read as the reverse complement.
TTGCGCCCCGCGACAAAATGCCACCGCATTGATTGGAAAAGAAAAAATTGGATGCACATATTCAGATTAACAAAAATCAAGGCGTATTGACCTCGTCCGCCTAGGTTCACGTCGCTGATGTGGCTTCGCGGGCGCGAGGCGGCCGGCGTTCAGCTTTCGCTGCGCGAGCGAGGGCTTTTGCCGAAGGGGGCAAAAATGAAATCCAGATTGATGAAAACCACCATGCTCGCGGGCGTGCTGGGTGTGACTGTCTCTTTGGTCGGTTCGGCCTTCGCGGACGAGTCGCTTCAGGATGTGATGAAACGGCGCAACCTGACAGATCAGGATTTGCTTGCCGCCGCGAAGACCTACACGCCGACCGGCGGTCGCGACGAATTCCTGTCCTTCGCCTCGGGCGGCCAATATGGCGGCGTCATCGTCTTCGGCATCCCGTCGATGCGCATCATCAAATATATCGGCGTCTTCAACCGCGAGCCGTGGCAGGGCTACGGATATGACGACGAGTCGAAGGCGATCCTGGAAAGCTCCAAGACGCCCGAGGGCAAGCCGATCACCTGGGGCGACACCCATCATCCCAACATTTCGAAGACCGATGGCGACTATGATGGACAATATCTGTTCATCAACGACAAATCGACGCCGCGCATCGCGGTCATCAGCCTCAAGGATTTCGAGACGCATCAGATCGTCGTCAATCCGATTTTGACGACGGATCACGGCGGCGCCTTCGTCACCAACAATACCGAATATGTCGTTGAGGCGTCGCAATATCCGGGAACGCTCGACCGCAAATACCAGGGGCTCGACAAGTTCAACGATTATCGCGGCGGCATCACCTACTGGAAATTCAATCGGGACAAGGGCCTGATCGAGCCCGAGAATTCCTTCACCATCGAACTTCCGCCCTACAGCCAGGATCTGACCTCGACGGGCAAGGGTCCGTCGAATGATTGGTCGTTCACCAATTCGCTGTGCACCGAACGCTATGTCGGCGGCATCGAATCCG
>JAKANG010000047.1 GCA_021812505.1 Pseudomonadota bacterium | reverse complement strand
CCCGACGAGTTCGGGATCACCAAAGGGTTTTTTCAACGCCTTGCTGAAGTGATATTTGGCGCGAGCGAATCGCGCTTGGTTCAGCCGATGGCTGTCGTGGCGGTGAACGGTGTGGTATACGTTGCCAGCACCGACGACTACTGGAACGACGGCCGCCGCTCGAATTGGATGGTCGAAGCCCTTTCCGGCGCCTCTCGATTTTCGGGAGCCCGAAGCGCTCCCGTGGCTTCGATATGGCGCTTTGCCACGGCGTTTCAAGGGCGCGGCGCGGAAGCGCGGCCATGGGCCTAAAGCAAGGGGCCCCCGCGACATCGCGGGGGCCCCGTCCGGAAACGACATTCGCGACGTTCAGCCGTCGCGCGATTTTTCCTCCCAATTCGGCTGCGCCGGCAAATCCGTGGCCGACGCGCTTTTCAAGGCGATGCTTCGCCTCAGTGCGGCTCGCAGCCTTCCCAGAGGCATTGAGCCACCATCCCCGCGCCCAACACTGTCAGGATCGCGGCGAGCAGTCCATAGTCCATCATTCACTCTCTTTCATTGCCAGGCTGGCGCAGGGCCAGCCCCGAGCCAGCCAAGGGCTCGATTCCAGGACCGCCGGTCCCTTGGCGGGACCAGAGCGATCAGCGGAGACTCAAAGAGAAGCGCCTCCACTCCGTCGAATATAGGCTGTTTCGTCAGGTTTACAAATTCCGGTTAGGTTACGGCCTGTGTTGCGTTGGTAAAGCCGAACGGAATCTAACAGATTTATAACAATTATGCGGACGCATTCTGCGCCTAAGCACGAATAAGGTCGCCGGTTTCGTTTCCTTGTTTCAGCGACAACGTGTCGCAGGTTTTAACTGTTTATTATTTTTTTCTTACATGCGGGGAAGGGGGCGGATTACTGGCCGAAACCCCAAGGCGCGCGGTTCGAAATTGTCTGGCCGCGCCGATTGCGCGACAAGGCCCAGGCGCGAAAAAATGAACATTCGCCGCGTCCGGAACGGTTCGTTCGGACGCGATTGACGAGATCGTCGCCGCTGAAAATCCGGCAAGGCGAGAAGCGCGTGATTCGACGGCCCGGAAAAGGCGCCCGCCGAGTTGGACCGCTCGGCCGGCGATCTGCTCCGCCGCCGGCCCGAGCCCGGCGTCGATTAAAGCATCGACGGCAGGATGCGGTCCGGCGGGCGGTGGCCGTCCATGAAGGTCTTCACATTGATGATGACCTTCTCGCCCATGTCGATGCGGCCCTCGATCGTCGCCGAGCCCATGTGCGGGAGCAGCGTGACCTTGCCTTCCTGGGCGAGTTTCATCAGGCGCGGCGAAATCGCCGGCTCGTGTTCGAACACGTCGAGCCCGGCGCCCGCCAGTTCGCCCGTCTCCAGCATGCGGATCAGGGCGTTCTGGTCGATGATGTCGCCACGCGCGGTGTTGACGATGATCGCGCCGGAATGGAGATATTTCAGGCGCCGCGCCGACAGGAGATGAAAGGTCGCCGGCGTCTGCGGGCAATTGACCGAGACAATGTCGACGCGCGCCAGCATCTGGTCGAGCGAGTCGAAAAAGGTCGCGCCAAGCTCTTGCTCGATCGCCGGGGCGACCGGGCGGCGGTTGTGATAGGAAATCGACAGGCCGAACGCCTTGGCGCGGCGGGCGAGCGCCTGGCCGATCCGGCCCATGCCGACGATGCCGAGGCGCTTGCCGGTGATCCGGCGTCCGAGCATCCAGGTCGGCGACCAGCCCGCCCAATGGCCCTCGACCAGCGCGCCGACGCCTTCCACGAGGCGCCGCGCGACGGCGACGATCAGACCCATGGTCATGTCGGCGGTGTCCTCGGTCAGCACGCCGGGGGTGTTGGTGACCGTAATGCCGCGCCGCAAGGCCGAGGTGACGTCGATATTGTCGACGCCATTGCCGAAATTGGCGATGAGTTTGAGATTTTCGCCGGCCTGCGCGATGAGATGGGCGTCGATCCGGTCGGTGATGGTCGGGACGAGAACATCCGCCGTGCGAATCGCCTCGACCAGCTCGCCTGAAGTCATCGGCTTGTCGGTCTCGTTGAAGCGGACGTCGAACAATTCGCGCATACGCGCCTCGACCGGTTCGGGAAGTTTGCGGGTGACAATGACGAGCGGCGCGGTTTTGCCCATGGAAATCCCGTTTCTCCCCGCGCCGTCGGCGTCAATGCGCGCCGAGGCGCCGGCCTAAACCTGTCATTAACGATGGCCGGGCGAGAAAGTTCGAGACAATCATTCCGCCCCGCGCCACCGCATCTGCTTCCTAGCAGATGCCTTGGCAAAAACAAGAACGGCGATCCGCCGCCCGCCTCGGCGGCCGGTCGGGCGCCGCGAGAAGGGAAAGACGGCGACATGGCGAACCCGACGCGCCCAATTCCGAGCTGTTCCGGCCTCGCATCGCCCCGTTCGCAGGCCTTAGCCGCCTTCATCGCCGCCGCGATCGCGCTTGCATATGGCGATACGGCGCGGGCTCAGCAGGCCAGGGGCCAAGTGAGCGGCCTGCCCTTGCCGAGATACGTCAGTCTAAAGTCGGATCATGTCAATCTGCGCGAAGGTCCCTCGAAGGACCACGCCACCAAGTGGATCTACCAGCGCGCGGGCCTCCCGGTGGAGGTCACCGCCGAATTCGACACCTGGCGGCGAATCCGCGATTCGGAGGGCGCCGACGGCTGGGTCTTCCATTCGCTGCTGTCGGGCAAGCGCACCGCACTGGTGGCGCCGTGGAAGAAGGACGCCCCGCCCTTTCCGTTGCGCGCCGATCCGGAAAAAGACGCAAAGCCGGTCGCCAATCTCGCGCCGGGCGTAATCGTCAGCGTGAAATCCTGCGACGGAAAATGGTGTCGGGTGAAGATCGACGGCTATAACGGATATCTGGTCCAGACCGAGCTATGGGGCGTCTATCCCGGCGAAAAGGTGGAATGATTCTTGAAGGACGAGCCGTCAAGACCGCCGTCAGGGCGGCCGTGGCGTCCCACACATTGCAGTGGCAGGCAAAAGCCTTCACACTCTGGCCTTCGACCGAGGTTCCGACATGCGCGCGCCAGACCCGCGACCGTCCCGCGAAGGCGGCGGCCTTTTTGCCGACCTCTACGAATTGACGATGATGCGGGCCTATGCCGCGCTGGGCATGGAGGCAGAGGCGGTTTTCAGCCTTTTTGTCCGCAAGCTCCCGCCAGAGCGCAATTTTCTGATCGCTTGCGGACTCGAAGAAGTCCTCGATGAAATCGAACATTTTCATTTCTCTCCGGAGGATATTCTCTATCTTCGCGGGCTGAAGCGTTTTCCCGATGATTTTCTTGAAAATCTTCGCCGGTTTCGCTTCTCCGGCGACATTTTCGCGCTGCCCGAGGGGACGCCGTTCTTCGCAGATGAGCCGATTCTGGAAGTCCGCGCGCCGATCGGCCAGGCGCAGGCGCTGGAGACCCTGATCCTCAACCGCATCGGCCTGCAGACCATGCTGGCGTCGAAAGCCTGGCGCGTGGTGACGGCGGCCGGCGGGCGGCAGGTGGTGGATTTCGGCGCGCGTAGGGCTCAAGGGGCCGACGCCGCCGTTCGCGGCGCCCGCGCCTTCGCCGTCGCCGGGGTCGAGGCGACCTCGCTGCTCGCCGCCGGCGCGCGCTACAATCTTCCCCTCGCCGGAACCATGGCCCACAGTTTTGTCGAGGCTTTTTCCAGCGAGGCGGAGGCTTTCGCCGCTTTCGCGGAGCTGTTTCCGCGAACGGTTCTGCTGGTGGACACCTACGACACGCTTCAGGGCGTGCGCAACGCGATTCGCGTGGCCCGCCAGTTGGGGCCCGACCGCCGGCCGATGGGCGTCCGGCTCGATTCCGGCGACCTGCTCGGCCTGTCGCGATCGGCGCGCGGGCTGCTGGACGCCGCAGGCCTGCAAGACATGAAGATCGTCGCCAGCGGCGGCCTCGACGAGACGAAGATCGACGCCCTGGTCAAAGACGGCGCGCCGATCGATATTTTCGGGATCGGAACCGAGATGAGCGTTTCGGGGGACGCGCCTTCGCTCGATATTTCCTACAAACTCACGGAATATGGCGGCGCTGGGCGCATGAAGCTCTCGCCAGGAAAGATGACTTTACCCGGCCAGAAGCAGGTTTTTCGTCGCGGCGCCGGCGGAACGGCGATCGGCGACGTCATCGCTCGCGCCGACGAAAGTCTGCCGGGAACGCCGCTGCTGGAGCCGGTCATGCGCGGCGGCAGGCGGATCGCGCCGCCGGCGGACCTTTCTGTCCTGCAGGCTGCGGCAAAAAAAGCCATCGCCGCGTTGCCGGCCGAGCGCCGCATCCTCGCCCCCGCGCCCACCCCGTTTCCGGTTGTGGCGTCGCCGCGGCTGGCGGCCGAGGCGGAGGCACTCCGCGCCCGCCTGGCCAGCGGCCGTGGTGCCGCCTCCGCGACCCCTCCATAATTTTGCATCTGGACCTTTTTCCACCTTCGGCAATAATCGGCCCGATGGAGGGCGCGTCCATGACGACTGACGACCGGATGAACTGGATGTGGTCGGAGGCGATGGCCATTTTTTCGCGCGCCGAACGATTGCGTGAGGCGCCGCCCGCGCGGCGGACGACGCGAAGCGCGACCTGGGAGCCCGCGGTCGATATTTTCGAAACCGATGCCGAAGTGCTGGTTTCGGTCGCCTTGCCCGGCGTTCGCGACGAGGACGTCGAGGCGGCGATCGAAGACGACGCGCTTGTCGTGCGCGGCCGGCGCGGCTTCCCGCCGCATTTGCGCGCGGCGTTCGTTCATCGCCTGGAGCTGCCGCGCGGCGCATTCGAACGGCGCATCCCCTTGCCCGCCGGCCGTTATGGCGCCGTCGGCCGCGCCGTTCGCGACGGCTGTCTGATCGTCAACCTGCGCAAGTCCGTTTGAGGAGGCAGAAAATGGCCGCCGACTCCGAGCCGAACGGGGCCGCCGCCGAAGCCGGATCGAAGTCCGGCGAATCGGACGCGGCGAAGCCCGAAGAATTGATCGTCCTGCCGGTGCGCGACGTCGTCCTGATGCCGGGCGCGATCATGCCGATCGTCATCGGGCGCGAGGTTTCGATCGCGGCGGCGCAGCAGGCGGTGCGCGAGGAGCGTCAGGTCGGCCTGCTGATGCAGCGCGACCCCATGTTGGCCGAGCCGACCGCGCTCGACCTGCACCGCACCGGAACCGTCGCCAGCATTCTGCGCTACATGACCGCTCCCGACGGGTCGCATCATATCGTCCTGCAGGGCGAGCAGCGCTTCCGGACCACCGACTTCGTGACGGAGCGCCCGGTCATCGTCGCGCGTGTCGAACGCTTTACCGACCCCGAAACGCTCACGCCCGAAACCGAGGCGCGGTTCCGCTTCCTGCAGCAGGAGGCGCTCGAAGCCTTCCGCCTGGCGCCACAGACGCCGAAAGAGCTGATCGAGGCTGTGGAGGCGGTTCCAACGCCCGGCGCGCTGGCCGACATGGTCGCCATGTATCTCGACATCAGCGCCGACGCCCGCCAGGAACTTTTGGAAACCTTCGACATCGCCGCGCGCGTCGACAAGGTGACCAAACTGCTCGACGAGCGGTTGCATGTGCTGCGGCTCACCCATGAAATCGGCCAGCAGACCAAGGCGGCCTTCGACGAGCGCCAGCGCGAGGCGATCCTGCGCGAGCAGATGGCGGCGATTCAGCGCCAGCTCGGCGAAGGCGACACGCGCGGCGAGGAAGCGCGCGAGATCGGCGAGAAGATCGCCAAGGCCGGCATGCCGCCGGAGGTCGAGGACCAGGCGCGCAAGGAGCTGGCGCGCTACCAGCGCATGCCGGAGGGCGCGGCCGAGGCCGGGCCGCTGCGAACTTTTCTCGACTGGCTGACCGAACTGCCCTGGGCCTTGCCCGAACCCAAGCCGATCGACATCGCCGAGGCGCGCCGCATCCTCGACGCCGATCATTTCGGGCTGAAAAAAATCAAGCAGCGCATCGTCGAATATCTCGCCGTGCGCAAGCTCGCTCCCGGCGGCAAGGCGCCGATCCTTTGCTTCGCCGGGCCGCCGGGCGTCGGCAAGACCTCGCTGGGCCAGTCGATCGCGCGGGCGCTCGGCCGCGCTTTCGTGCGGGTGAGCCTGGGCGGCGTCCACGACGAGGCTGAAATTCGCGGCCACCGCCGCACCTATGTCGGGGCGATGCCGGGCAATATCATCCAGGCGATCCGCAAGGCCGGGTCGCGCGATTGCGTGATGATGCTTGACGAGATCGACAAGATGGGCGCCGGCATCCAGGGCGACCCGGCGGCGGCCATGCTCGAAGTGCTCGATCCCGAGCAGAATTTTTCTTTCCGCGACAATTACCTGGGCCTGCCCTTCGACCTGTCGCACGTCGTGTTCATCGCCACCGCCAATATGCTCGACTCTATTCCCGCTCCGCTGCGCGACCGTATGGAGATCATCACCCTGGCCGGCTATACCGAGGACGAGAAATTCGAGATCGCGCGGCGCTATCTCGTGGCCCGCCAGCTCGCGGCCAATGGCCTGAAGCTTGAGCAGGCCAGCGTCGAGGACGAGGCGCTGAAGCGCGTCATCCACGATTATACGCGCGAAGCCGGCGTACGCGGGCTGGAGCGCGAGATCGGCCGAGCGCTGCGCCACGCCGCGATGAGGATCGCCGAAGGCAGCGCCGACCGTGTCGATATTTCCGCCGACGATCTGCCGGCGATCCTGGGCCCGGCCCTTTTCGAGAACGAGACGGCGATGCGGACCAGCGTGCCGGGCGTCGCGACCGGCCTCGCCTGGACGCCGGTGGGCGGCGACATATTGTTCATCGAGGCGGCGCGCGCGCCGGGCAAGGGCGGGCTGATCCTCACCGGCCAGCTTGGCGAAGTGATGCGCGAGAGCGCCCAGGCCGCAATGACCCTGGTCCGGAGCCAGGCGGCGTCCTTCGGGGTTCCGCCCGATATTTTCGAAAAAAGCGACATCCATATCCATGTGCCGGCGGGCGCGACGCCGAAGGACGGCCCCAGCGCGGGCGTCGCCATGTTCATCGCGCTGGTGTCGCTGCTCAGCGACCGCATGGTGCGCAGCGACACCGCGATGACCGGTGAAATTTCCCTGCGCGGCCTGGTCCTGCCGGTGGGTGGAATAAAGGAAAAAGTGACCGCCGCCGCACGCGCTGGGCTCAAAAGGGTGATGCTCCCGGCGCGCAACCGTCGGGACTATGACGATATTCCCGAAGACGCGCGGAAAAACCTTGAATTCGTTTGGCTGGAGCGGGTCGGGGACGCCGTCGCGGCGGCTTTCGAGGCGAAGACGGCGTCGGAAGCCGCTCAGGCCACGAACTGAACGCCCGCCCGCGCCAGTTCGTCGAGCGCGGCGGCTCCGCCCTCCGGCGACACCGGCGCGCTCGCGGACGTTACGAGAAGGGTGGGGAATCCGGCGGCAATGCTGTCGAGCGCTGTCGCCTTGACGCAGACGTCGAGCGCGAGACCGCAGATCCAGACCCGCTGCGCCTTCCGGCGCTTCAATTCGTCGGCGAGCCCGGTGCGGTCGAGGGCCGAATATTGATCGAAATCCGGGCGGTCGCCCTTGGTGACGATCAATGCAGAGGAGGGCAGCTTGAGGTCGCGGTGGAAGGCGGCGCCGCTCTCGTTCTGCACGCAATGGCGCGGCCACGGCCCGCCCTGCTCGATAAAGCTCACATGGCCGGGAGGATGCCAATCGCGCGAGGCGACCACGAGGGCGTTCGAACGCGTCGCTTCGTCGATCAAGGCGTTGACCCGGGGCAGGATGGCGTCGCCCGCATCAATCGGCAGGGCGCCGCCGGGGCAGAAATCGTTTTGAACGTCGATGACGAGCAGAGCGTCGTTAGAGCCGATGCGATCGTCCATATTCATGAGCCGTCCTTGAAGGTCGGTGCGCGCCCGGGTCGGGAACGTCCAGTTCGATGGGAAGTTCCTCCCG
>JAKANG010000046.1 GCA_021812505.1 Pseudomonadota bacterium | reverse complement strand
GGAGACCGGGATAAACCTGCGCTATTTCGGCGCGTTCAGCTGGGGCGATGTCGAGACTCGCGCCTATTGGCAGCATGTCGACCATTATATGAACTTTGGTCCGGACAAGCTTTTCCTCTACGGGTCCGTGACGGGCAAGAACGGGGTCGTCTATCCTGTTCTCGGGATGCCGATGAACACGATGAGCAACACCTTCGGCAATTCCACCAAGGCGGACATCAATATCACGAGCCGGGACGTGCTGCGCGTCGGCTACGACCTGCAATGGTACAATTTGAACGACTGGTGGCCGCCATCGCCCAATTGCGGCGTCGGAAACTGCTCCGGCGGGATGTCGCCCCTGACCTTTTGGAACATCAACAATGGCGAGCGCGACCGCTATTCGCCCTATCTCGAGTGGGAGCGCCAGTGGACGCCGACCGTAAGCACCTTGCTCGGCGCGCGCTATGAGCTGGTCGAGACGAACACCGGGCCGGTTCACGGCTACAACACGATGGCGATGTACCAGACAAGCTCGGTCGGGACGCTCGCGACATTCAACGCCATGGATCGCGCGCGCGACTTCAACAATCTCGATTTGTCGGCGCTGCTGCACTATACGCCCAACGCCAACGTGGACGCCGTGCTGGGCTTGGCGCAGACAGGGCAGGCGCCGAACCTCTACGAGCTCTATACATGGTCGCCAGCCGGCATGCCGGCGGTCATGAACAATTTCTATGGCGACGGCAACGGCTATCTGGGCAATCCCAATCTGAAGCCCGAAATCGCGGAAAAGGTGAGCCTGGACCTCAGCTGGCACAGCGCCGACCGCGAGACCGAAGTCAAGTTCTCGCCCTATTACTCTTATGTGTACGACTATATCGACGCCATACAGGTGAAACCGGGCACGAATGTGCCGGCGACCACGCTGAAGACCGGTCAGTTCGTGATCCTGCAATACATGAACGAGGACGCGCGCATCTATGGCTTCGACCTGTCGGCCAAGGCGCCGATCGCCAGGACGGCCTACGGCGATTTCAGCGTGGCGGGCATGCTCAGCGACGCCAACGGCAAGGATATCTCGCTGAACACCGGCCTGTACAACATGATGCCGCTCAACGGCAAAGTGACCCTGATCCACAGGCTGGGCGGATGGGAAGGCGACGTCGAATTCGTGGCGGTGGCGGACAAGAACTATGTCTCCGCGCAGCGCAACGAGATGTGGACGGCGGGCTATGGCCTGTTCAACCTTCGCGGCGCCTATAACTGGCAAAACGTCCATTTCAATTTCGGCGTCGAAAACCTGTTCAACCGTCTCTATGACCCGCCGCTGGGCGGGGCCTACGTCGGCCAAGGCAGGACCATGTCGCTGAACGGCGTGCCGTGGGGAACGCCTGTCCCCGGCCTGGGCCGCACCCTGTACGCCGGCATGAAGGTCGATTTCTGAGCCAAGAGCCGGTCGGCTTTTTCGCCAGTCCGGGGCTCCGCGCATCGCGGGCCGCCGGCCTGGCGGGGAGGGGCTGGCGAAACTCCTGCTTCCGCGGCTCGGCATAGCCCGCGGCGGCGAGGACGAAATCCAAGGATGGGATCACATGGACTCTCTCACGCTGACGCCCTGGGGCCTTTTTCTCCAGGCCGGGATCGTGGTCAAGGCCGTCATGGCCGCCTTGTTCGCGGCTTCGATCTGGTGCTGGATCATCATCGTCGAATCCCTGATCAAGCTGCGCCGGCTGCGCCGCGCGCTGGACGCGCCCGACAGCAGGGACGGGCTTCTCGCCAGGGTTCTCGGAGCCGAGCCGGACGGTCTGGACGAGCAAAAGGGAACAGCCGAAAGGCGCGCTTCCTTCGCGCGGGAAATGACGCGCGCGGCGCGGCGCCTGCTCGCCGAGGCCGAGCGCGGCCTGCCCAATCTCGCGGTGGTGTCCTCGGTCGCGCCCTTCGTCGGGCTGTTCGGCACCGTCTGGGGCATCATGACCAGTTTCGCCGGCATCGCCGACGCCAAGGAAACCAGCCTCGCCATCGTCGCGCCCGGCATTGCCGAGGCTTTGGCGGCGACCGCCTATGGCCTCGCCGCCGCCATACCGGCCTCGATCGGCTACAACCGCATCGGCGCCGCGTTCAACCGTTGCGGACAGGAGCTTGTCGATCTCATCGACGAACGCGCCGGACTTCGCGCGCGCGCGGCGCCGCCCAAAGGGAGGGCCGGCTGATGCCGCTTCCCGTTTCGCGCGACGACCAGCTCAGCCTGCACCGCGCGCAGGCCGACATCAATGTCACGCCCCTCGTCGATGTGATGCTGGTGCTGCTGATCATCTTCATGGTGACGGCGCCGATGCTGGCGGCGGGCATCAAGCTGAACCTGCCGCGCGCCAGCAGCGCCACGCCGGTCCCGTCCAAGCCGCCGCTGGTCGTCACGGTGACGAGGGATGGCAAGGCCCTGGTCGGAGGGACGGCGACGGCGCTGGACGACCTTGCCGACGCCGTTCGGGCGAAGCTCGACGGCGACCTGGCGGGGCCGGTCTATGTCCAGGGCGACAAGGACGCGGTCTATGGCCAGGTCATCGCGGCCATCGACACGCTGGCGACGTCCGGCGTCGCCAAGGTGGTCGTGCTGACAGACCGCGGGAAGCGCGGCTCGATGGACGACCGGCGCTCCCGGGCCGCGGAGGCTCCGTCCCCGTCGGCGAATCCCTGACGCCTTGCCGGCGCCGCGCGGAAAGGACCTTTTGAGGTGACGCCAAATTCAAGACTTTCGCTGGCTTTGGGATTGTCCCAACGCGTCGCGGTCGTCTCGGCCGTCGCGGGTCTGCATGCGATGGTCCTGGCGGGCTCGCTGCTGATCGGGTCCGAAACCATCGCGCCGCCCGCCGTTCTGGGCGTGGACGTGGTCAGCCAAGGCGAAATGGCATTGGAGACCGGATCGGCGCCGACGCCGGACAGCCCGGTTCAGACCCCGCCCGTTCCCCAGCCGGCGGCCGAGGCGGCGCAGGCGCCGTCGCCGGGGGCGGCGCGCGACGACCGCCCGAAAGCGCCGCCGGCGCCCCCGCGCGACGATTCCGACAACAACCTGGCCACGGCGCTGGAAAATCCCGCGCCGCAAAAGGCGCGGGCGCGGGAGACGCCGCAACCCGCGCCGGCCGCCGCCAGCCAGGTCGGCGTCGAAGACCGCGCCAGGGCGGTCTCGCCGTCGAGCCGGAGGCGCTACGCGGCGCTGGTTTCGGCCGAGATCAACCGGCGCAAATACTACCCCGCGGCGGCGCGCGGAAAAGGCGACGGCGGCGTCGTCGAGATCACGTTCGAGATCGGTCCCGACGGCGCGCTTGTGCATGCTGAAATCTCCCGCTCGTCGGGCGACGCCCTGCTCGACCAGGCGGCGCGGAAAATGGCGGCTTCCGCCCATTTCCCGCCCCCGCCCGGCGGACGGTTTGTCGGCAGGATCGAGATCAGCTTCCGCCTTCGTTCAAAAAGCTGACCTTTTCTCCATTATCTCGCGAATTTCGGCCGCCAGAGCGCAAGCGCTCCATTGGAGGGCGGGGGCTCGGCTCAGCAGAGGGCCGCCCACTATCTTGCGCAACCGTTCTCAAGGAAGTCCCGGCGAAAAGTAAGCTTGGTTAAGTTTTGGTTGCCCGAAGGATTATTTTGTGTGAAACTAAAAAAAATTTTATAATTGGATATAGCCTGCGCCAAGTTTGTATTCGGAGCGACGAATTCATCAAAAGGAGGTCGCAATGACAGATTATGTCTGGTTTCCCGTCACGGGTGATGGTCAAACCTCGTTAACTCCTTACGTCTGGAACAGTAGTCCGCAAAGCTGGAACATTACAGCAAACTGGATTCAGGGGAGCGCAATCGATTTCGTCACTTATCCCTTGACGCCAGGCGACGTTCCCGGAAGCGGTTCTGGATCGTCGAGTGGCCCTGGAAACGATAACGCGTATATCTATTCAGGAGAAATCCAACAAAGTTACATGAATATATATAATTCATTCGTTAATCCGGCGAATGGCATCCCTTATATATATGGAAATTCGTTCCAAAGCAATGTCGTTATCAATTCAGGTCTCGTGGATATTAACAATCTGACGCTGGCGGCTTTCAATCAATATGCAGATAGCCCTCAATTCTCAACTCTTTCTGTCCAGGGCGCGACACTTGAGGTGCAGGGAAGCATCTCCGATACGGGAACCTTAATCTTCCCGACCATCAGTTTTCTTGGCACGACATTTGGCGGCACGCTCACGGCGTCCGGAGGCGGGACGATCGATCTCGGCACGGGCGCAACCGTTCAGATCGGCGGGACGGTCGCATCGACGATAAACCTCGATTTTCTTGACGGAAATTCCAACCTCCTTTCGCTTGGCGGCGTGACCAGTTCCGCGCCTACGGCCTTTGGCGGGGTGATCCAGAACTTCGCGGTCGGCGACACCATCGACCTGACCTCGGTCCAATTTACCGGCAATGCCGCGCCGGTGCTGAATTCGACGACTAACGTCCTGACCGTCATCGAGGGCGGGACGAGCTACAATCTCCAGTTCGACGCCAGCGTCTCCGGCAAGACTTTTGTCGCGTCGGCCGATGCCAGCGGCAACGGCACCGACATCACGATCGCCTGCTATTGCGCCGGAACGGCGATCGCGACCGCGCGGGGCGACGTCGCGGTCGAGGATTTGAAGATCGGCGATCTCCTGCTCACCGCGTCCGGCAAGCTTCGGCCGCTCAAATGGATCGGAACCCGCGCCTATTCGGCCCGCTTCGCCCGCAACAACGCCGAACTTCTGCCCATCCGCTTCAAGGCCGGTTCTCTTGCGCCGGGCGTTCCGGCGCGCGATCTGCTGGTGTCGCCGAAGCACGCCATGTTCCTCGACGGCGTGCTGATTCCCGCCGAACATCTGGTCAATGGCGCGACCATCGTCAAGGAAGCGCCGGGCGAGGACATCCATTATTTCCACCTCGAACTCGAAACCCACGACGTGCTGATCGCGGAAGGCGCCTTTTCGGAAAGCTTTGTCGACGACGACAGCCGCGGCATGTTCCAGAACGCCCATGAGTTCGGCGCGCTCTATCCCGACGAAAGGCCTGGGGAGGCGGTCTATTGCGCGCCGCGCGTCGAGGATGGCTATGCGCTCGACCGCGTCCGCCGGCGCCTCGCCGAACGGGCCGGGCTTTCCTATCCCGCCGCGGCCGATTTTGGCGCCCTGCTCGGCGCGGTCGAGCGTTGCGACCACGAAGGCGTTTCCGGCTGGGCGCTCAGCACGGCTTTTCGCAACGCCCCGGTCTGCCTCGACGTGATCGTCGACGGCGTGTTCATGGCCTATGCCTATGCCGCATCCGCGCGGGCAAAAGGCGGCTGGCGCTTCGACATGCGCTTTTGCGCCGCCCTCGATCCGTCGCGCGCGCACGACATCGAGTTGCGCCGCTCGGCCGATGGCGCGCGGCTGGCGAGACTTGTGCTGTCCGATGTCCGGTCGGCGTCGCACGCCGGCTGAAGCGCCGCCGCGCGGACGGTTCAAACGATCTTCGTTCGCACCTCGCCGACGCCTTCGATTTCGCCAAGGAGAATGTCGCCGCGTTCCAGCGGGCCGACGCCGGCCGGCGTGCCGGTGAAAATCAGGTCGCCGGGCGCCAGCGCCACATAGGTCGAGAGCGCCGCGATGATTTCCGGGACCGACCAGATCAGGTCGGCGAGGTCGCCCTCCTGTTTGACCACGCCGTTTACGTTCAGGGAAATGCGTCCCGATTTCGGATGTCCGATTTTTTCCGCGGGGCGGATGAAGCCGAGCGGAGCGGAATGATCGAAGCCCTTGCTCATGTCCCATGGTTTTCCGGTCTTGCGCGCCTCGGCCTGAAGGTCGCGGCGGGTCAGGTCGAGGCCGGCGGCGTAGCCGTAGACATGATTTTCCGCCTGGGCGGGCGGAATGTTCGCGCCGCCCGCGCCGAGCGCGACGACCAGTTCGATTTCGTGATGGAGGTTTTGCGTCAGGCTGGGGTAGGGCGTGTCCTGGCCCCCCGTCACCAGCGCATCGGCCGGCTTCGAGAAGAAAAAGGGCGGCTCGCGGCTCGGGTCGCCGCCCATTTCACGGGCATGGGCGGCGTAATTCTGGCCGACGCAAAAAATGCGGCGCACAGGAAAAAATTCGCCGCCTTCGACCGGCGCGGCTGGCTGCGGCGCCGGCTTAAAAACATAATCGGTCATCATCCTGCTCTGCGAATCGGTTTTTTCGGTCGGTGGATCAAAGTCTAACTTCATCCCAGCGTCGCCGAAACATAGACATAGTGCCGTTCCCCGATCCGCGCAAAAGGACCCCGCATGCGCCTGATCCGACTGATTTTCGCACCGCGTTATTTCGCCTTGCTGCTGAGCGCCCTGTTTTTCGTCTGGATTCTTTTCTCCATGACGGTCCATCCGGAGCGCGGCCAACTTCTGGCGATTCCGCTGGTGATTTTCGGTGGCCTGACGACTCTGGGTCTGGGCGATCTGATCCAGAAACGCCATTCGGTTCTGCGCAATTATCCGATCCTCGCCCATTTGCGTTTCCTGATCGAGGAAATCCGTCCGGAGATCCGGCAATATCTGTTCGAAAGCGAAACCGATGGCGCGCCTTTCAGCCGCGACCGCCGCGCGCTGGTCTATCAGCGCGCCAAGATGCAGCTCGACAAAAGGCCCTTCGGCACCCAGCTCGCCGTTTATTCCGACGGTTTCGAATGGATGCTGCATTCGCTTTCCCCTCGACCGCAGGCGCGCGCGCCCTTTCGCGTCGCGATCGGCGGGCCGGAGTGCCGGGAACCCTATTCGGCCTCGGTTCTGAACATTTCCGCGATGAGTTTCGGCGCCTTGAGCGCCAACGCCATTCGCGCCCTCAACGGCGGGGCGCGGCTCGGCGATTTCGCTCATGACACCGGCGAGGGCGGCTTCTCGCCCTATCACGCGGAAAAGGGCGGCGACATCATCTGGGAGATCGGCTCGGGCTATTTCGGCTGCCGCACGCCGGACGGCGCCTTCAGCCCGGACCATTTCGCGGCGACAGCGCGGAATCCGCAGATCAGGATGGTTGAGATCAAGCTTAGCCAGGGCGCCAAGCCCGGCCACGGCGGGGTCTTGCCCGCGGCCAAGGTCACGCCGGAAATTTCCGCCATTCGCGGGGTGCCCCAAGGCCAGGATTGCGTGTCGCCTGCCGCCCACAGCGCCTTTTCGACGCCGCTCGAAATGATGGCTTTCATCGGCGCGCTGCGCGACCTGTCGGGCGGCAAGCCGGTGGGGATCAAGCTCTGTCTGGGCCAGCCGATCGAGTTCTTGAGCCTTTGCAAAGCCATGCTGGAGAGCGGGACAGGACCTGATTTCATCGTGGTGGACGGCAAGGAGGGCGGCACCGGGGCCGCTCCTCTCGAATTCATGAACCGGATGGGCATGCCGATGCGGGACGGCCTGAACTTCGTCCATAACGCCCTGGTCGGCGCCGGCCTGCGCCACAGGGTCAAGCTCGGCTGTTCGGGCATGATCCTTTCCGCCTTCGACATGGCGCGGGCGATGGCGCTCGGCGCCGACTGGTGCAACAGCGCGCGCGGCTTCATGTTCGCGCTGGGCTGCATCCAGTCGCTGTCCTGTCATACCGACACGTGCCCGACCGGGGTGGCGACCCAGGACCCGTGGCGCGGCCGCGCCATCCATGTGCCGGACAAGACCGAGCGCGTCGTCAATTTTCACCGCGCGACCCTGCATGTCCTCGCCGAACTGACGGCGGCGGCGGGGCTCGACCATCCCAACCAGTTCACGCTCGATCACTTCCGCCGGCGCATGGCGGAAAGCGGGGTGGCGAGTTTTGCCGAACTCTACCCTGCGCTCGACGAGGGGGAGCACGACGGCACGAAGTAGTTCCCGCCGCCCGCGGTCGTCCCGGTCATCACCCCGTTCCCGAGCACGATGCCGAGGTCCCGCTCGGGGCACCGGCGGTACGTGAGGGT
>JAKANG010000045.1 GCA_021812505.1 Pseudomonadota bacterium | reverse complement strand
CCGATCTTGGTCCGCACCGGGCGGAGCAGGAAGCTCGGGACATGGTCGCCCATGCCGATCACCGGCGGATCGTCATCCGCCGGACGGCTGGCCGATTTGCGGCGCTGATCATCGCGGCGCGGTTCATCGCGACGAGACTCCGGCCTAGGCGAATCCTGGTGGCGCGGCTCGTCCGCACCAGGGCGCGCGGCCTTCTGGCGCGGCGCTCGGGCGGTCTCATCGCTGCTGCGGCTGCGTTCGCGGGCTGGGCGCTCAGCGCGATCGCGCTCGCCCCGCTCGCCGCGTCCTGAGCGGCGCGATCTTTCGCCGGGGCGTGCGGACCGCGCGCGGTCGCGCTCGACATATTCGGCCGGCGCCAATTCGCCGAGGCGCGGCCCCTCCCAGTCGATCTGCTTTTTGATCAGGTCCTCGATCTGGGCGATATATTTGGTGTCGTGGTCGGTGACGATCGTATAGGCGTGGCCGGTGCGGCCGGCGCGGCCGGTGCGGCCGATCCGGTGGACATAGTCCTCGGCATGGGTCGGAACGTCGAAATTGAAGACGTGGCTGACGTCCGGAATATCGAGGCCGCGCGCCGCGACGTCCGAACAGACCAGGATGTCCACCGCGCCATTCTTGAAGGCGTCGAGCGAAGCCATGCGCGCCGACTGGTCCATGTCGCCATGGAGCGCGCCGACCGGGAAGCCATGCTTCTCCAGGCTCTTGTACAGGATCGCCACGTCGCGCTTGCGGTTGCAGAAAACGATGGCGTTCTTCAGGCCTTCCGCTGCGCGCAGCAGGCGGCGCAGGGTCTCGCGCTTGTCGCCGCCGCCGTGCGAGGCGACGAGGACCTGGGTGATGGTCGAGGCCGTCGTCGCGGCGCGGGCGACTTCGACGCGCGCGGGATTGTGCAGGAACTGCTCGGTCAGCCGAGTGATTTCCGGCGGCATGGTCGCCGAGAAGAACAGGGTCTGGCGGGTGAAGGGCACCAGCTTGCAGATCTTCTCGATGTCCGGGATGAAGCCCATGTCGAGCATGCGGTCGGCCTCGTCGATGACGAGGATCTCGATGCCCGTCAGCAGCAGCTTGCCGCGCTCGAAGAAGTCGAGCAGGCGGCCGGGCGTGGCGATGAGCACGTCGGCGCCGCGCATGATCTTGGCTTCCTGGTCGCCGAAGGAGACGCCGCCGATCAGAAGGGCGACGTTCAGTTTGTGCTGGGCGCCATATTTGTTGAAACTCTCCTCGACCTGCGCGGCGAGCTCGCGTGTCGGCTCGAGGATGAGGGTGCGCGGCACGCGGGCGCGGGCGCGGCCCTGCTCCAGACGGCAGAGCATGGGAAGGGTGAAGGCGGCGGTCTTGCCGGTGCCGGTCTGGGCAATGCCGAGGACGTCGCGGC
Organism: Pseudomonadota bacterium; assembly: GCA_021812505.1. The sequence continues at coordinate 6,569 of JAKANG010000045.1, read as the reverse complement.
CGGCGAGGACATGGGGGATCGCCTGCGCCTGGATCGGCGTCGGCGTCGTGTAGCCTGAGTCTTCAACGGCGCGCAGCACCTTTTCGCTGAGGCCGAGGTCGGAAAATTGCATTAAAGGTTCCAAATTTCAGTTGATAATGAGGGCGTCGAATCCGGCTCCGGACCGTCATCGATCGGAGCGCGATGGCGGCCTCCTGCCGCTTTGCAGATCGTCACGCCGTGCGTTGGGCGCGAGGGCATCGCTTGCCCAGATCGGGACATTGCGCCGAGCCAGAGCCGCCGGGGCGGTCAAATCAGCGCAGTCGGGGCCTGGGCCACACGGCTCGGCGCACCGGATGCGCGACGAATGCCGTGCGAATCCCCTGACGCCACTTCGACCAATAGGACAAGCGGCGGCAAAGTCAATGAATTTCTGGCTGTGAGGCGCTCGAGATCAGCGATTGTCGCCCGACGATACGCAGGGATTGAGCTGGGTGCGGGCGGCGCGCGCCGGGATCGAGGCCGTGGCGGAATAATCGATCCCCGGATGGTCGCCGGGATGCACGAAAGCGATCATGGGCAGGGAGCCGCTCTGCGCCAGCTTGTCCATGCCATGCGCGCCGAGCACGCCGAGGACCGACACGAGCGCGCAAAAAAGCGCGAATTTATCGACGGCTGACCCCCGGTTGCTGTCCCAGAGATACCTCTTGATCGCCATGCGAAGCTCCCGACCTGACCTCCGTCCCTTATGGATCATCAAGGTAAATGGGGCGTTAGCGCACGCAGCAAAATTTGTGTTTTGCGATCAGGGCTTGATCCGCTGGAGGATCCCGTCGCGCAGGACCAATTGGTGATAAAGCGCGACGAGGACATGGGCGACGACTGTCGCGATCAGGAGATGCGCGAGCAGCTCGTGAATTTCGCCGAATTGGTGGGCGACATCGCGATTGGCCTCGAAGGGCGACGGAATTGCGAACAGGCCGAAGTTCAGGGCCCGGCCGCGAAACAGGAAAGTCGGAATCCCCGCGAGCGGCGTCGCCGCCATCAGCAGATAAAGCACGCCATGGCCGACGGTTGCCGCGCGCTGGAACAGCGGACCCATGCTGGTCGGAAATACTGGGGAGGCGTTGCTGCGCCGCGCGATGACGCGAAGCCCGAGCAGGAGCACCAGCAGGAGGCCGAAAAGGGCGTGGAAATTGACGATCGTCGGGCGCAGGGGCTTGTCGAAGGAATCGACGCTCAGGCCGATGGCGTAAAGCCCGATGATCAGCAGCGCCATGATCCAGTGCAGCAGGATGACGGGCCGGGCGTATTTGGCGGGCGACGGGTTCATGTTTTCGCTCCCGTTGGAGAAAGCCGCCGGTGGCGGCGTAGAAGGCGTGAAGGTACGGCGTCGAAGAGTCGCCGCGCCCCCGGTTTATCGCTTTACAGGTCGACGAGGTCGGCGGCGGCGGCGAAGGCGGCGCGTTCCTGCAGGAAAGCGAAGCGCGCTTCGGGCTTGGCTCCCATCAGGCGTTCGACCGAATCCGCCGTTTCCTCGCGATCCTCGTCGACGATTCCGAGGCGGAGCAGGGTGCGCGAGCCGCGCGCCATGGTGGTTTCCTTGAGTTGGGCCGGGAGCATTTCGCCCAGGCCTTTGAATCGGCTGATCTCGACCTTGCCGCGCCCCGAAAACTCCTTGCGCAGCAGCTCGTCGCGGTGGATGTCGTCGCGGGCGTAGGCGACCTTCGCGCCCTGGCTCAGCTTGTAGAGCGGCGGCACGGCCAGATAGAGATGGCCCTGCTCGATCAGCTTCGGCATTTGCCGGTAGAAGAAGGTGATGAGCAGCGAGGCGATATGGGCGCCGTCGACGTCGGCGTCGGTCATGATGACGACCTTGTCGTAGCGCAGATCCTCGGCGCGGTAATGCGAGCCGATCCCCACGCCCAGCGCCTGGATCAGGTCCGCGAGTTGCTGGTTGGCGGCCATTTTCTCGCGCGACGAGCTGGCGACATTGAGGATCTTGCCGCGCAGGGGCAGGACTGCCTGATTGGCGCGGTCGCGCGCCTGTTTGGCGGAGCCGCCCGCGGAATCGCCCTCGACGATAAAGAGTTCAGAGCCTTGCGTGGAATTGTTCGTGCAGTCTGCGAGCTTTCCTGGCAGGCGCAGCTTGCGCGTCGCGCTCTTGCGCGCGACATCTTTCTCGGCGCGGCGGCGCAGGCGCTCCTCGGCGCGCTCGACGGCGAATTCGACGAGGGACTTGGCCTGAGCCGGCGAGGCGGCGAGCCAATGGTCGAAGGCGTCGCGCATCGCGCTCTCGACGATGCGCGAGGCATCGACGCTCATCAGCCGGCTCTTGTTCTGGCCCTGGAATTCCGGTTCGCGGATGAAAACCGAGATCATCGCGGCGCAGCCGGCCATCAGGTCTTCGGCGGTGACGGCGGAAGCGCGTTTGCCCTGTCCAATGCGCTCGGCGTGGTCCTTGAGCCCCCGCAGCAGCGCGAGGCGCAGGCCGGACTCATGCGTACCGCCGTCGGGCGTCGGAATGGTGTTGCAATAGGAATGGACGGCGCCGTCGTCCTGGGCGAGCCAGGCGACCGCCCATTCGAGCGAGCCGTGACGTTCGTGCTTCTCCACCCGGCCCGTGAAGAACTGCTCGACGACCAGCTCCTTCCCCTCGATATCGGCGGCCAGATAATCCTTCAGGCCGCCGGGGAAATGGAACACGGCCTCGGCTGGCGTCTTGCCGTTCGGATCGAGTAAAACTTCCGCGCATTTCCAGCGGATTTCGACGCCGCCGAACAGATAGGCCTTGGCGCGGGCCATCTTGAAGATCCGCGCGGGCGAGAAGGTGGATTTCTCGCGGAAAATCTGCGGGTCGGCCCTGAAACGGACCTTGGTGCCGCGCCGGTTCGGCGCCCGGCCGACGGTTTCGAGCCCGGTTTGCGGCGCGCCGCGGGAAAAGACCTGGCGGTAGAGCGTCTGGCCGCGCGCCACTTCGACTTCGAGCCGTTCGGCAAGAGCGTTGACGACCGAGACGCCGACGCCGTGCAGGCCACCCGAGGTCTGATAGGCGCCCGAATCGAATTTGCCGCCGGCGTGCAGGGTGGTCATGATGACCTCCAGCGCCGATTTCTTCGGGAATTTCGGATGGGGATCAACCGGAATGCCGCGCCCGTTGTCAGTCACGGAGAGGAAGCCTTCCTCGTCCATCACGACCTCGATGCGGGTGGCGTGGCCCGCGACCGCCTCGTCCATCGAATTGTCGAGCACTTCCGCGAAGAGATGGTGCAGGGCGGTCTCGTCCGTGCCGCCGATATACATGCCGGGACGCCGGCGAACCGGCTCCAGCCCCTCGAGAACCTCGATCGAGGCGGCGGTGTAGCCGGCCTCGCCGGGCGCGGCCGCAGGCTTTTTCGGCTCGGAGGCTTTCTTGCCCGGCGCCGGCTTCGGCGCGCCAAAAAGATCGTCGTCAGCCATGATCCCGCAATGAATGGTATGTTGGCGAAAGCGCCGATTGGCGCCCGCAATGGGAGTCTTCCGTGATTCGGACGAATCGTGAAAGGCCCGGCTCGCCGGCGCCTTCCACCCCGGTGCTTAGCACGAAAGGAGCGGGCGAGGGAACAGAACGAAAACAATTTTTCCGCAAATCCGGCAGGGCTCGGAAAATTGGGGCGAAGAGCATGGCCGTGGCTGGAAAAGACTGCTAACCATGGCGCATTCGAACTGCGCGCCGGAGGGAAAATGGCTCCTCGCTTGCTGCTCGTGGACGACGATCCGATCCTGGCGGTCCTGGTTGCCGAATGGCTCGAGGAATACGGCTGCGCGGTCGTCGGCCCGGCGCGGACGGTCATGGCGGCTCTGGAGCTGGTCGACAAGGAAGGCGGTGCGCTCGACGGCGCCCTGCTCGACGTGGCGCTCGAAAGCGGCGACTCCTATCCCGTGGCCGACGCCCTGGCGCTCCAGGGCGTTCCCTATGCCTTCGTCACCGGCCATGGCCTCGGCGGCCTCGCGCCGGGCTATCGCGAGGCGCCGATCCTCACCAAGCCTTTCCAGTTCGAGGATCTGCAGCGGATGATCGACCGTCTCGTCGCCTCGCGCGGCCGGGGATGAGTTTAAAAGCGCGCCGAAAGGGTTTCATCGCTCACTCCGGCGTGCGCCAACCGCTCGCGGGATGCTGGTTACTGCGCCGCCTCGCTCGGCGCCAGCAGGCGTGAAAGCTTGCGGCGTAATTGTTCCGCGCTCACCGGCTTGTGCAGCAGTTCGAAACCGCTCGCCGCGATTTCGGCGATATGTTCGGTCGCCGTGTCGCCTGTCAGGATCAATGTGGGATAGTCGCGGCCCGAACGGCGGGCGATTTCCTTGGCGGTTTCCACGCCGTTCAGCCCGGCGCCGAGGCGGTAGTCGCTCAGCACGGCGTCGAAGCGCCAGCGCCGCGCCGAGGCGAGTTCCAGCGCCTCTTCGCCGCTTGCGGCGGAGAGGGTCTTGCAGCCCCATTTGCGTGCGATGTTTTCGAGGCCCCGGCGCAGGATCAGATTGTCCTCGATGATCAGGATGCGCCCGCGCGGGTCGTCATATTTCGCGGCCTGGATCTCGGCGGCCTGCGAGGGTTCGGCGGCGGGCAGCGAAAGGGAGAAGCGCGAGCCGCGCCCGACGCGCGAGCTGACCTCGACCTGGGCCTCGAGCAAGGTCGCGAGGCGCGCGACGATGGCGAGCCCGAGGCCGAGCCCCTTGCCGAGGTCGCGGCCGGGATTGTTGAGCTGGATGAATTCCTCGAAGATCTCTTTCTGCTTTTCCTCCGGCACGCCGGCGCCGGTGTCCACCACGTCGATCCGGACCCGGGTGCCACGCCGGCGCAGACCGATCAGGACGCCGCCGCTCGGCGTGTAGCGGATCGCGTTTTCGATCAGGTTGCGCAGGGCGCGCTCCAGCAACGAAGGATCGCCAAGCGCATAGAGATTGCGTTTCATGATCCGCAGGGTCAGTCCCTTGTCGGTGGCCTTCGCCTCATATTCGGACGACAGCCGGTCGAGCAGGGCGGCGAGATCGACCGAGTCCATCGCCGGTTCGACCACGCCGGCGTCGAGCCGCGATATGTCGAGGATGGCGGTCAGCAGGCCGTTGAGGCCGCCCAGGGCCTGTTTCATCATCCGCGCCGTCTCGAGCGCCTTGGGAACGGCGGCGACCTGGCGTTCGATGAGGGCAAGCAGGAGCACGAGCGACTGCACCGGCTGGCGCAGATCATGGCTGGCGGAGGCGAGGAATTTCGACTTGGCGCGGTTGGCGCGCTCGGCTTCGAGCGTGGCCGCGCGCAAGGCCTCCTCCATCTCGATCTGCTCGGTGATTTCGGTGGCGGTGCCGAACCATTGCAGCACCCGGCCATCACGGTCGCGGTGCGGCATGACGCGCGTGATGAACGGGCGGTGCCTGCCATCCGCGCCGCGCAACTGCACGGTCATGTCGAACGGTTGGCCTGTCGCCACGCAGTCAGCCCAGCGTTCGCCCACCTGGCCAAGGGCCTCCGGGTCCAGATAATCGCGCCAGCCCTGATCCGCCGGCTGGCCACGATCGCCTCCCGTGTAATCATACCAGCGCTCATTGAACCAGGTGATCTCGCCCTCCGGCCGCGCGATCCACGCGAGTTGCGGGATGGCGTTGGCGAGCGACCGGAAATTCTTCTCGCTTGCGCGCAGGGCGTCTTCCGCGGCGCGCAGGCGCGTGATGTCGAGATCGGTGACGAAGACCCGCGTCGGCTTGCCGTCCTCGCCGATTTCGGAGGTCCAGACGCTTTCGATCCGGCGCTCCTGGCCGTCGTCGCCGATCACATTATATTCGATCCGCCCATTCGCGGTCCCGTTGAGGCATTGCTGGATGGCGACGGAAAGGCGCCGGCGGTCGTCGGGCCGCACATGGTCAAGTAGCCGGTTGAGGCCGTCTTCCATGGGCCCGCCCTCGCGTGGGGTGATGGGCGCGAAACCGAGGACGTGGGCGAAATTCTCGCCGACATGGATGCGGCCCTCGGTGATGTCGAATTCGGTATAGGTCAGGCGGCCCGCGTCGGCGGCGTGGCTGAGGCGGCTCTGGCTGATCCGCAGGGCCGCCTCGCTCTCCATCAGGGCGATTTCGGCGCGCTTCCGCTCAGTGATATCGGTGCGGATCGAGACATATTGCCGGGGGCGGCCCTTCTCGTCGAGGAAGGGGACGATGGTCGTGTCCACCCAATAATGCGCGCCGTCCTTGGCGACGTTGCAGATCTCGCCGCGCCAGACCTCGCCGCTCCCGATGACCCGCCACATGTTGCGGAAAAATTCCTTGGGATGGAGGCCGGAATTGACGATGCGGTGGTCCTGGCCGAGCAATTCCGCGCGGGAATATTTGGAAATCGCGCAGAACTTGTCGTTGGCGTAGGTGATCGCGCCGCGGCGGTCGGTGACGGCGACGATGGCGTGTTCGTCGAGCGCCGAGATTCGGGATTGAAGCTCCAGCCGGGCCTCGGCGGCGTGAAGCTCGCCAAAGACGCGATGGAGGGCTTCGGCGGCGAAGGAGATCGCGAGGCCGGACAGGACGAAGATCAGGAGCGTGGGGCCGTCGAAGGGAGCATCCAGCGCATA
>JAKANG010000044.1 GCA_021812505.1 Pseudomonadota bacterium | reverse complement strand
CCCGGCGACCGCATCCTGATCATCGCCGGCGTGCCGTTCGGCACCCCCGGCGCGACCAATATGCTGCGCCTTGCCTTCATCGCCGACGACGGTAAGCGGGCTGAGTAGTCGTCACGCCGACATTCTGCCGGCGAGGCGCCGCAGGAAGGCGACGCCTTCCTCGAGCTGGGCGATGTCGATATATTCGTCGGGCTGATGGGCCTGATCGATGCTGCCCGGGCCGCAGATCACCGCCGGCAGACCGATCGCCTGGAATTGTCCGGCTTCGGTGGCGTAGGGCACGGCGATGGTGTGGTTGGCCTCGGCCAGCGCCATCGCCAGAGTCGCGGCGCCCGACTGGGCCTCCGCGCGCAGACCCGGCGCCTCGGTTTCGACGAAGGTTTCGATCCGGCAGTCGGGAAAATTTCTGAACCGCTCGGCGGCGAGCGCGGCGCAAAAACCCTCGAATTTCTCCAGCGCGCGATGGCGCGGCGTGTCGGGCAGGCTGCGGAACTCCCAGAACAGCTCGCAGGTCCGGGCCATGATGTTGCGCGCTGTGCCGCCCTGGATCAGTCCGACATGGACGGTGGAAAAGGCCGGCTCGAACCGCCCGTGCGGGTCGCGCTCGGCCTCAAGTTCACGCCCGATCCGCTCCAGCGCGCCGACCAGTTCGCAGGCGACATGGACGGCGCTGACGCCGAGCCAGGGTTTCGAGGAATGGGCCTCGTGGCCGGTGACGCGGGTGCGATAGGTGGCGACGCTCTTATGGGCGTCGGCGACCTGCATCATGGTCGGCTCGCCGATCACGGCGAAGGCGGGGCGCGGCAGATCGCGCCCGAAGCGGGAAATCGCGTCGAGGCAGCCGGCGCAAGTCGTCTCCTCGTCATAGCTCAAAAGGATATGAATCGGTCTTTTCAGCGGCGCGGCCATGAATTCCGGCGCCATGGCGAGGCAGAGGGCGTCGAAACCCTTCATGTCGCAAGTTCCGCGGCCATAGAGGCGGCCGCCGTCGCGCCGCAGCACGAAGGGCGGCGAGGTCCAGTGCTGGCCAGCGACCGGAACCACGTCGGTGTGGCCGGAGAGGACCACGCCGCCGTCGGTCGCCGGGCCGAAAGTGGCGAAGAGCGCGGCCTTGTCGCCTTCGGCGTTGGGAACGCGGACGACGCCGGCGCCGAGCCCGAGAAGGTAATCCTCGACGAAATCGATCAGTTCCAGATTGCTGCGCGAGGATTCGGTGTCGAAGGCGACCAGCCGGCCAAGCAGCGCAATGGCCCGTTCGAGCGTAGAATCGGCGGCGTCAAAGGTCATGCGGATCAATTCAGGATGCGCCGCTCCATCGGGCTGTCGAGGGAAAAGGCGGGAATTTCGACGTCGAAGGCGCGGCCATTTGCGTCCACCATGCGGTAGCTGCCGGACATCAGCCCCGATGCGGTGTTCAGGGCGCAGCCCGAGGTATAGCTGAAACTGTCGCCCGGCTCGATGATCGGGGTTTCGCCGACGACGCCGGGTCCGCGCACCGTCTCGACCCGGCCGTTGGCGTCGGTGATCCGCCAGAATCGTTCGATCAACTGGACCTGGATCGCGCCCTGATTGGCGATCTCGATCGTATAGGTCCAGAAATAGCGGCCCATGCCCGGATCGCTGCGTTCCGGGGCGAAATGCGGGGTGGCGGTGACACGGATGGAGAAAGTGGTCGCGCGGTACATGAGGCGAATTTGCCTTGGCGGCGGCGCGGCGTCGAGCAAAATTTTGACCTGCTCAGGCGGCGGGGCGGGCCTGAAGCCTGCGGGCGGTCGAGACCCCGACCAGCACGACGATGCCGCCAGCCTCGTTGGTCACGCGAATCTGGCCGCCGCGCGACTGGCTGGCGGCCAGAACCTCGATCTCCCGCCACACGGCGGCGAGATCGGGGAGCCGCAGCGATTGGACATCGCGGCGGGCGCCTGTCGGATCGATCGTCTGGAAATGATAAATCTGCATGGAGGTCTCTTCTGCGCCAGGTCGTTTCGCAACGCCGGCGCTATAGCAAAACAATATGACGGTCAGATTATGGTCGAGGCCGAAAAATGTTCTGGGCTTTGATTGTTGAGCTCTTATCGCGCCCACTGTTTACGAAACCTCTAAGCGAGCCGAATTACGACGTCAATCATCGAATCGGAAAAAGCTGTATATTTATGTCTTCGAATAAGACTTGATATGACTGCAGCGCAACAAATTCCTTACGCGGCTGCGAAGGGTTTGTCCTTCGCCTCGCACAGACCGGAAGCTTCACGCCGCAGCAGAGGTTGTAGGAGGTGTTCGGCGAGATGGCGAACGACCGGGACGCAGAGCCCGTCGCCGCATAATTCGTATGCCGCGCCGGGATTCCGGGGCAGAATGTAAGAGTCGGGCAAACCCATGAGTCGCGCCGCTTCGCGCGGCGAGAGCAGGCGGGCGCGGATGCTGTCCTGACGAACTTCCAGAATGGTCTGGCGCGAACTGCCGCCGCGCGGGGTGCGCAGGCAGCCGGCGAGACCGTCGAAGCGAACTTCCGCCCTTTGTCGTTTCGCGCCGCTTTCGTCGACGCGGGTGCGGCGATAGACGGCGCCGACGGCGCGCGCGCCGATTTGCTGAATCTCTTCGATTTTCCGGCGATGGGATGGCGTCATCAGCGCCAGAAGGCGCTCGGTGGCGGCAGGCGCCCGCCAGGGCGCCCCGGCGGGCGCGTCTTCGAGCAGATCGGCGAGATCGGCGTTGCGGCGCGCCGGCTCCGGCAGGCGCCACCAGATCCAGTTTTCGGCCAGAACCTTCGGCAGGGCGCCATAAGCGGCGCGCAGCGAGGCGGAGGTCCAGAGCGGATGAGGACTCCCCGCGATCAGGCCGTCATCCTCGCGCGCCAGAGGACCGAACAGGGATTTCCGCGCGGCGACGAAAAAGACGCGCGGGCGGGATTGCGGTGTGAACCAGCGCGCGTCGAGCGTGAGCGCGCCGACGCGGTAGCCAAGGCCGTCAAGAGCCTCGACCAGCGCGCAAAAGTCGCGCTTGCCATGAGAGCTCAGCACGCCGGCCACATTTTCCAGCACGATGGCGCGGGGGCTGCGGCCTTCGGCGGCGAGCGCCCGCATTTTTTCGTGGAACAGCCAGAAGGCGCCGCTGCGGGTTTTCACAGCGTCGTGGGCCGCGCCCATGCCCTTGCCGCTGCCGGCGAGCGACAGGTCCTGACAGGGAAAGGACGCCCAGGCGAGATCGGCCCTGCCGGGAATCTGACGCGCCTCGATGGCGGCAAGGTCGCCTTCGGCCAATTCCGCGCCGCCCCAATTGGCGCGATAGGCGGCGGCCTTGTCGGCGTCGATGTCATTGGCGAACAGACAGGTCCATTGGTCGCCGAGGCCAAGGCGCGCCATGCCGCCTCCGGCGAAGAATTCGTAAAAGGTCAGTTTTTGGGGCATTGCGCGCGCAGGCCGGATCGAATCAGGCTTCCATCAGGTCACAGCGGCGCGCTTTTCGCCAGCGTCCGCGCCCAGCCGTCCCCAGAAAGCGATTCCCGCCTGATCGATCACGCATTCGAAGGCGCGGCGCTCGGCGGTCGCGCGCTTTTCCCCGCCGTCATATTCGATCAGCGCGGCCCGCTCCTCGTATATTTCGCGCCAATCCTCGGGCAAAAGATCGAGCCAGTCGCGCCAGTCGGCGGACAGCGGCCGGGCGCCGCCGGAATGAAGAGTGAGTGACAGGCTTCGCGCCATCGGCGCCTCCAGAAAAGTATCGCCGAGAATGTTCTTACTTTGTTCTGGCAATAAAGGCAAGAGCGCCCGGCGTCGAGATTCCCCCGCCCGTCGCGTTGACTTTTCCGGGCCCATGACCCTATAAGGCCGCTCGCGATTTTCGGCCTCGCGCCGGGGTCGTTTTTGCCGTTGAAACCGGCAGGAACAGCGCCCGCGAGCCTCGACCCCTATGGCGGCGTTCGGCCCGGCGGCCACGCGCCAAGAATAACCGGAGCATTCCCGTGAAGCGGACCTACCAGCCTTCCAAACTCGTGCGCAAGCGCCGTCACGGCTTCCGCGCCCGCATGGCCACCGTCGGCGGCCGCAAGGTTCTCAACGCCCGCCGCGCGCGCGGCCGCAAGCGCCTTTCGGCCTGACGCGCCTGCGCCGGCCCGACCGGCCCATGCCATGACCCGTCAGCAGGACGGCCAGAATATTTCCACGCACGCCAGTCCCGGCGTGCGTCGTTGTGTTTTGGGTGGAAAGGACTCTGGCGTGTTGCGGCTCAAGAAACGCGCCGATTTCGTCGCGGCCGCCAAGGGGCGCCGCCAGCACCTGCGCAATTTCGTGCTTCAGGCGCGCGAGCGCGAGGCGTCGGGAGATGACGAAAGCGCCCGCGTCGGCTTCACCGTGACCAAAAAGGTCGGCAAGGCGGTCGTGCGCAACCGCATCCGCCGCCGCCTGCGCGAAGTCGCGCGGCTGACCGAGGCGTCGGCCTTCGCTCCCGTTTGCGACTATGTCGTGGCGGCCCGGCGCGAGGCCCTGACCGCCTCCTTCGAAGACTTGCGCGGCGAATTTCTGCGCGCGCTCAAGAAAATCAATCGGGCGGGCGAGAGCCGGCCTTCCAACCTGCCGGCCGGCGGCCGCAAGCAAGACAAGTGAACATGCAGCAGGACACCCGCAATCTTCTCCTCGCCATGGCCTTGTCGCTCCTGGTCATCCTCGGCTGGAACCATTTCTACGGCGCGCCCAAAATCCACGAGGCCCGCCATACCACGGCCCAGCTTCAGCAGATGGAAGCCGCCAACCCCAATCCGGCCGCCGCGCCGGGCCTCGCTCCGGTCGCGCAGGCGCAGAGCCGCGCCGAGGCGCTCGCGCAGAGCAGGCGCGTCGCCATCGACACGCCGAGCCTGTTCGGCTCGATCGCCCTGAAAGGCGCGCGGCTCGACGACCTGTCGCTGCGCGACTACCGCGAGACGACCGACCCCAAGAGCCCGAATATCGTCCTGCTCTCGCCCGCCGGTGCGCCGGACGCCTATTTCGTCGATTTCCACTATGTCGCGCAGGCCGGCGAAACGCTGAAACTGCCCGGCTCCGAGACGCTGTGGACCGCCGAGGGCGACAAGCTCACCCCGTCGACGCCGCTCACGCTTAATTTCGACAACGGCTCCGGCCTCCTGTTCAAGCGCAAGATTTCGGTGGACGACCATTACCTGTTCACGGTGACCGACACGATCGAGAACCGGGGCAAGGCGGCCGTCTCCTTCTTCCCCGACGCCAGCGTGACCCGTCAGGGCGAGCCAAAAACCTCGGGCTACAGCGTGCTGCACGAGGGCTTCATCGGCGTGATCGGCGCCGACCAGCCTTCGACCGAACTCACCTACAAGGCGATTTCCAAGGAAACCAACAACGCCAAGGTTCTGCCGACCGACTCATACGCCACCGGCGGCTGGCTCGGCTTCACCGACAAATATTGGGCGACCGCCGTCATTCCCGACGCGAGCGAAAAATACAAGGGCTGGTTCCGCGAATTCCCCGGCGCGCAGCCGCAATATCAGTCCGACGCTTTCGGCGAAGCCAAGACTCTGGCGCCCGGCGCCCAGATGGTCCTGTCGACGCGCCTGTTCGCCGGCGCCAAGAAATCCAACCTTCTCGAATATTACGAGAAGCAGCAGGGCGTCACAAAGCTCGATCTGCTGATCGACTGGGGCTATTTCTTTTTCATCACCCGGCCGATGTTCTGGCTGCTGGAGACGCTGTACAAATTGTTCGGCAATTTCGGCGTCGCCATTATCGCCATCACCTTGATCGTCAAGGGCCTGTTCTTTCCGCTCGCCAACCGTTCCTATCTGTCGATGGCGCGGATGAAGGAGGTCCAGCCCAAGATCAAGGCGCTGCAGGAGCTTTATCCCGACGACAAGATGAAGCAGCAGCAGGAGATGATGGAGCTTTACAAGCGCGAGAAGATCAATCCGGTGTCGGGCTGCCTGCCGATGGTGATCCAGATCCCGGTGTTCTTTTCGCTCTACAAGGTTCTGTTCGTCGCCATCGAAATGCGACAGGCGCCCTTCTTCGGCTGGGTCAAGGACCTGTCCGCGCCCGATCCGACCAATGTCTTCAATCTCTTTGGCCTGCTGCCCTTCGACCCGACCGCGATGCCGGCTTTCGGCCATCTGCTGCATCTCGGCGTCTGGCCGCTGATCATGGGCGTGTCGATGTGGGTTCAGATGAAGATGAACCCCGAGCCGACCGATCCGGTGCAGAAAACCATGTTCGCCTGGATGCCGGTGATCTTCACCTTCATGCTCGGCTCGTTCCCGGCGGGTCTGGTGATCTACTGGACCTGGAACAACGTCCTTTCCGTCGCCCAGCAGGCCTTGATCATGAAGCAGGCCGGGGTGAAGGTTGAATTGTTCGACAACCTTCGCAAGACTTTTTCGCGCTAGACGGTTCAAATCTGACGATTGGTTCGGAAACGGGCCTTGTTAAGCGGGCAGAGGTCGAACCGATGCAGGCGTTGCACCGATCTTATCCGAATGGTAGCTTTGCCTTCGGACGTGACCGTTTGCCGTCCATTTCGAGACGGGAAGCAGAATGTCGCCGGAAGAAATGGCCGAACAGCGGCGGGTCGCCCGCCTAAAGATTCGGTCGTCGTGGTGGATGCCGCTGTCGGGCCTCGCTATTACAGCGTATTCCTGCTCACAGCTTTGGCAACTGTTCTCGACCGGGACCATGTATCTTCCGAATCGATACCATTCAGGAGGGGTGACATTTGCGTTTTCGACGAGCCCTTGGGTTGTGACGTTTTTGACGGCGATGCATATCGCGATGGTGCTCCTTTTTGCGGGAGGCGCTAGCACTATCATTTGGAATTGGAAATCCGACTCGCGCGCGCGATCCGATGACGCCAATTAAGGGCGGTCCGGCCCCGGTCCCCGCCGTTACGGTTTGAAGCGCCAATTTCGGATCATCGACGGTCAGAGCCAACCGTCTCTGAGACAATTCATTGGTTTTTCAGGACGAATTGCTTCTACCCTCGGCGACGACCGTGCTTCGCGAAAAGAACGTGTTCTTCATAAATCCGTCCGGCTGCGCAGCGCCGCCGCCAGCGTGCCCTCGTCGAGATAATCGAGTTCGCCTCCGACCGGCACGCCATGGGCGAGGCGGGTGCATTTGACATTACAGGGACCGAGCAGCTCGGTGATGTAATGGGCGGTGGTCTGACCGTCGACCGTGGCGTTGACGGCGAGGATCACCTCTTTCACTCCCCCCTCGGCGACCCGCCCCACCAGTTTCGCGATATTGAGGTCGTCTGGCCCGATTCCGTCGAGCGGCGACAGCGCGCCGCCGAGCACGTGGTAGCGGGCGTTGAGCACGCCGGCGCGCTCCAGGGCCCAGAGGTCGCCGACCGTCTCCACCACCACCAGCACGCTCGAGTCGCGCCGGGCGTCGGCGCAAATGCTGCAGGGATCGGCGGTGTCCACATTGCCGCAGACCGAGCACGTCACGATCCTGTCTTTCGCAACGCGCATCGCCTCGGCCAAGGGCCCGAGCAGTTCTTCGCGCTTGCGGATGAGATGCAGGGCGGCGCGTCGGGCCGAACGCGGGCCCAGGCCCGGCAGGCGGGCGAGCAGCTGAATCAGCCGCTCGATCTCGGGGCCGGCGATGCGTTCCGCCATCAAACAACCTCTTTAGCTGCGCCCGAAGGGCGCTAGGAGCGAACGCGACGCCGAGCCAGTGCGAGGGGCGCCACCCGCTTGCGGGTGGCAAATTTAAAACGGCAGTTTCATTCCTGGAGGCAACGGCATGCCGGCCGTAACTGCGCCCATTTTTTCTTGAGTAGTAGCTTCAACTTTCCGCACCGCATCATTAAAGGCTGCTGCCAGCAGGTCTTCCAGCATGTCCTTGTCGTCGGCTAACAGCGATGCATCTATGGATACACGTTTAACATTGTGGCGGCAGGTCATCGCCACTTTTACCAATCCGGCCCCGGATTGGCCCTCGACTTCTATTTCAGCGAGTTGTTCCTGC
>JAKANG010000043.1 GCA_021812505.1 Pseudomonadota bacterium | reverse complement strand
CGTCATTGACGTGCGCGGCGAGGTTTACATGGGCCACAGGGATTTTGCCGCGCTCAACGGAAGGCAGGCGGCGGCGGGCAAGCCGCTCTTCGCCAATCCGCGCAATGCGGCGGCGGGCTCGCTGCGCCAGCTCGACCCCCATGTCACCGCGCAACGGCCGCTGAAATTCTTCGCCTACGCTTGGGGCGAATTAAACTGGGGCGAATTAAACCGGGGGGAAGTTGATCCCGATCGGCCCGCGGACAGCCAGAACGGCATGATGACGGCTTTCCGCGCCTTCGGCTTCAAGGTCAATCCGCTGACGAAGCTTTGCCGCTCGGCTGGGGAAATGCTCGCGCATTTCCGCGACATCGAAAGCCGGCGCGCGTCGCTTGGCTATGACATCGACGGCGTCGTCTACAAGGTCAACGATCTCGCGCTTCAACAGCGCCTCGGCTTCGTCTCGCGCGCGCCGCGCTGGGCGACGGCCCATAAATTCCCGGCGGAAAAGGCGACCAGCGTTGTGCGCGACATCGAGATTCAGGTCGGGCGGACGGGCGTGCTCACGCCGGTCGCGCGGCTCGATCCGGTCACGGTCGGCGGCGTCGTCGTCTCCAATGCGACCCTCCATAACGAGGACGAGATCGCGCGCAAGGACATCCGGATTGGCGACACCGTGATCGTGCAGCGCGCGGGCGACGTCATTCCGCAAATTCTGGGCATTGTGCCGGAGAAGCGCCCCGAGGGCGCGAGGCCTTATGAATTTCCCCATGTCTGCCCGGCCTGCGGCTCCGCGGCCGTGCGCGAGATCGACGCCAAGACCGGCGAGGCCGAGGTCGCGCGGCGCTGCACCGGCACGCTGGTCTGCCCGGCGCAGGCGGTGGAGCGATTGCGCCATTTCTGCTCGCGCAACGCGTTCGACATCGAGGGCCTGGGCGACAAGCAGATCGCCTTTTTCTATGAGAAAGGCTTGATCCGCACGCCCGCCGATATTTTCACGCTTCAGGCGCGCGACAGCAAAAGCCTGACCCGGATCGAGAATTTCGAGGGCTTCGGCAAGGTTTCGACCCGGAAATTGTTCGACGCCATCGAGGCGCGGCGGGATGTCGCGCTCAACCGTTTCATTTTCGCGCTCGGAATCCGCCATGTCGGCGAGACCAATGCGATCAGGCTGGCGCGCTCCTTCGAGACCTTCGAGGCCCTGCGCGAGGCGGCGCGCCACGCCACGCCGGGCAGCGAGGCGCGGCAACGCATCAACGACATTGACGGGATCGGCGACGTGGTGGCCGAGGCGGTCGCCGATTTTTTTGTCGAGCCCCATAACGAGCGGGCGCTCGACGCTCTGCTCGCCCAGGTTCGCATCCTGCCCATGGAAGCGGTCAAGAGTGACAGCGCGGTGGCGGGCAAGACGGTTGTCTTTACCGGGACGCTTGTCAAATTGACCCGCGACGAGGCCAAGGCCATGGCGGAGCGGCTTGGCGCCAAGGTGTCGAGCTCGGTCTCGAAAAAGACCGACCTCGTGATCGCCGGCGCCGACGCCGGCTCCAAGCTCGCCAAAGCGCGCGAACTCGGCGTCGAGGTGATCGACGAGGACGCCTGGCTGGTCCTCGCCGGGGTAGGCGCAAGCGGATAAATGAATATCGGCCAGCGCCCTTCCTGTTTGGACCGTGAAAGGTTTTTTCCGATGCAAAATGACCGCGAAGCCCACTGGCAAAGCGTTTACTCCACCAAATCCGAGACCGAACTCAGCTGGTTCCAGGAGTCCCCCGCTGTTTCGCTCGAATTGTTGCGGCTCGCAGGCGCCCAGGCGCCCTCGGCGATCATCGATATCGGCGGCGGCGACTCCCGTCTCGTCGACCACCTTCTATCCGAAGGATTTCAGGACCTGACCGTGCTTGACCTGTCGGCGTCGGCTCTGGATCGAACGAAACAGCGTCTCGGCGGACTTGCCGACCGTGTTTGCTGGGTCGCGAGCGACGTGACGAAATGGTCGCCACCGAAAACCTACGATATCTGGCATGATCGAGCGGCCTTCCATTTCCTGGTCGATCCGGCCGACCAGCAAGCCTATGTCGAACGGCTGCGAACGGCCTTGGCCGTGGGCGGCGTGGCGATCATCGGGACTTTCGCGCCAGACGGCCCTGAGAAATGCAGCGGTTTGGTCGTCGCTCGTCATGACGCGCGTTCGCTCGCGAGGGTTCTCGGCCCCGGATTTGAATTGATCGTCGAGCGTCGCCACGAACACCACACGCCCTGGGGGGCGACGCAAATATTCCAGTTCAGCGTATTCCGGCGCACAAATTAGAGTCTCGAAATTGGTTCTTACTGCTATAGTTGATATATAAACGTTATCGCAGGCGAGTCCGCAAGCGGGATGGGGAGAGCCATGGGCGAGATCGGGATGCGGTTCGAACAGGTTGTCGGGACGATCAAGACGCTGCCCGCCGACGGGCCGGCGCAGCCGTCCAACGAATTGAAGCTGAAGTTTTACGGCCTGTTCCGGCAGGCGCGCGACGGCGATGTCCATGGCGACAAGCCGGGCGTATTCGACTTGGTAGGCAAGTTCAAATACCAGGCCTGGTCGCACAACAAGGGCATGAAAAAGGACGAGGCCATGCGCCAATATGTGGCGCTGGCGGAAGATTTCGCCCGCGAACACGGCGTGAAGATCTGACCCGGCGGCCCTGGCCGGAAACGCCTTGCAGGAGCGCCGCCCGCGCTCTATCTGAGGGACGGGCGGCGCGCGCCGCGGGAAATCATGTTCGACGACATCTATAATCGCAAGATCCTGGAGCTCGCGGCCAATATTCCGCGGCTGGGCCGGCTGGAGGCGCCGCAGGCTTCCGCCGAGGCTCATTCGCGCCTGTGCGGCTCCTCGATCATCGTCGATCTTTCGCTGAGCGACGGAAAGGTCGCGGATTATGCGCAGGACGTGAAGGCCTGCGCGCTTGGCCAGGCGGCGTCGTCCGTCATGGGGCGCCACATCATTGGCGCCACGCCGCACGAATTGCGGACCTTGCGCGAGACCATGCGCAGCATGTTCAAGGAAAACGGCCCGCCGCCGCTGGGCCGCTTCGCCGACGCCGGCGTGCTCGAACCCGCGCGCGACTACAAGGCGCGGCACGCCTCGATGCTCTTGGTGTTCGACGCGGTCGTCGCCGCGCTGGACAAGATCGAAAAAGGCGGAGCGGTCGGCCCCCGTCAATGACCTCCGTCAATGCGCGGGGGCGTCAGTTCGTCTATATGTGCATGTGACGAGGGGCGGCCCAAAGGACGATCCCAGGGAAAGGCCTCCTCGCCGGGGCGCTCCGCGAAAAGCCGGGCTTGAGGCCCGCAGGCCACGGGGCGAACAGGAGGATGTCATGAAAACCTTGCTTCCGGATCTCTGGACGCGCGGACTTATGACGGATCCCTTCCGCGCCTTTGAAAGGGATCTGTTCGGACGCGAACTTCCCACGCTCCGCGAAATGCCCGAACTGAAAGAGGGCATGGGTCTGGCTCCGGCGATGAATATCGCCGAGACGGAGGGCGCGATCGAGGCGACGCTCGAAATTCCGGGCGTCGACGAGAAAGACATCAAGGTTCGCGTCGAGGGCGATCGCCTGATCGTCTCCGGCGAGAAGACCATGGAGAGCAAACGCGAGGAGAAAGACTGGCACGTGACCGAGCGCCGGTTCGGCTCGTTCTATCGGACTGTGGTGCTGCCGTTCGAACCCGCGGCGGATGCGATCGCCGCCCATTATGACAAGGGCGTGCTCCATCTAACCATCCAGAAACCCGCCGCCAAGGTGACGGCCGCCAAGACCATTCCCGTGATGGCCGGCGCGCCGAAGACCGAGGAACCGCCCGTCGCTCACTGAGACAGTGCAGTGTAAACAGAAAAGCACCCGGCCGGCCCCCTCAAATGGGGGCCGGAGCTTTTTCAATCCCGCAAATCGATTCTGATCGGCACATGGTCCGAGGGCTTGTCCTTCGCCCGCATGTCGCGGTCGATGGTCACGCTCTGCAGCCGGTCGGCGGCTTGGGGCGAGAGGAGGAGGTGGTCGATGCGCAGGCCGTTGTTCTTGGGCCAGGCGCCGGCCTGATAATCCCAGAATGTATATTGTTTCGCCGCGTCCGTTGTCGCGCGGAGGGCGTCGGTGAAGCCGAGCGCCAGCAGTTCGCGGAATTTCTCCCGCGTCGGCGGCGCGTAAAGGGCGTCGCCGAGCCAAGCCTCGGGATCATAGACGTCTCGGGCGTCCGGGATGACATTGTAATCGCCGCACAGGATCAGCCGCTCCTCATTGCCGAGCAGCTTTCGGGCATGGGCGATCAGCCGGTCCATCCACGCGAGCTTGTAGGCATATTTGTCCGTGCCGAGCGGATTGCCGTTGGGCAGATAGAGGCAGCCGACGCGCGCAACCGTCTTGCCCCAGGGGATCACCGCCTCGATATAGCGCGATTGCTCGTCGCTCCCGTCGCCGGGCAGGCCGATCGCGATTTCCATCGGCGCCCTGGAGAGGATGGCGACGCCGTTATAGCTCTTCTGGCCGTGGATCGCGACATTATAGCCCTCGGCCTCGACTTCGAGGCGGGGGAACTGCTCCTCCAGGCATTTCAATTCCTGGAGGCACAGCACGTCCGGCTTGACCTCGCGCAGATAAGCGACCAGGGCCTCGACGCGCTGGCGCACCGAATTGACGTTCCAGGTCGCGATGCGCATGGAAGTTGCGGCGCCCACGCTTCAGGCTCCTGGCGCCGACGCGCGGGAAACCGGCGGGCGGGCGCGCATGAGCTTTGGCGTCGGCCCGTGCGGCGTCACGCCCTCGCGCATCAAGGCGCGGCGCAGCGGCCCGATTGCGGAAAAGAAATTGAGCGCGAAGGCGCGGGCGAAATCGACCGGCAAGGCGTGGATGAGCAGCGAGCGGTTGAGAATGTCGATGCCGCGCACGCGCAGCCCGATGTCGCGGGCGCGCTGGCGCTCGTAACGCTCCAGCCCGCGCGAGATCTCATCCGGTTCGTCGAGATTTACGCCTTCGAGGCAATCGACCAGATTGGCGATGTCGCGCAGGCTCAGGTTCAGGCCCTGCGCGCCGATCGGCGGGAAGAGATGCGCGGATTCGCCGATCAGCGCCATGCGCGTTCCGGTGACCCGGTCTGTCTTCATCGCGCCCATGGGAAAAGCGCCGACCGGCCCGTCCAGCCTGATCGCCCCGAGCAGGCCGTGGGCCTCGTCCTCGATTTCGGCGGCGAGCATGTCCGGCGGCAAGGCCTGCAAGCGCAGAGCCTCGCGCGGCGAAACCAGCCAGACGAGGCTCGAACGGTAGGGCGCGCCCTCGCGCCCGCGCAGGGGCACGAAGGTGAAGGGTCCGGAGCGCTTGTGGAATTCGGTCGAAATCTGGTGGTGCGGCTTTTCATGCGCGAGCAGAACGGTCAGCGCGACCTGCGGATAGGACCATGTCGTGACCGTAATGCCCGCAATCTGGCGGGCCTGCGAATTGCGGCCTTCGCCGGCGACGATGAATTTGGCGTCGATCCAGCCCCCGGACGCGAGCCGCGCCCGCGCGCCGGAAAAATTGAGATCGAAGAGGTCGATCAGATCCTCGACAAGCGTGATCGACGGGTTTTCCCGCGCGGCGGCGGCCAGTTCGGCGACCAGGGCGTTGTTCTCGATATTCTCGCCGAAGGCGTCGAGGTCGATCTCGCGCGAGCGGAATTCCTTGGGCGCGCTCGGGAAGATCGAGCCGGTGTCGTCGATCATCTGGATCCCCTCCATCGGGGCCGAATGTTCGGCGAGTCGCGTCCAGAGGCCGAGGGCTCGATAGAAGCGCAGCGAACCTTCGAAAAGGGCCACGGTGCGGCCCGCGAGATGGGTCTCGACCTTGCCGACGATGACGACCTTGCGGCCCTGCGCGGCGAAGGCGTGGGCGGCTGAAAGCCCCGCCGAGCCCGCGCCGGCGACCAGCACGTCGCATTCCAGATTCGCGAGCGGTTGGCGCACGCCAGAGCGAGCGTCTTTCACATCGGACTTACCCGCTTTTTCATTCGCCGGGCTCATGGCGCCATCCTCTTTCTTTACCAGATTCACTTTAAGGCCCCCGGATTTGGAAGGGCAAGCGGCCTTTGCCGACAAGACGATATGCTGCGTCCACCGCCCGTTAAGGACTGCGCGCCAGTGTCGCCGCATGAGCATCGATCCATCTACGACATTCGACCGCCGCGCGGTTGTTCTCGGCGCGGGTTTGACCTGCGCCGTCGCGACCGGCGCAGGGACAGCGGGCCTCTGGGCCTGGCGCCGCTACGGCCTGTCGGGGCGGCTGTTCAACCCGTTTCGCGCCGACCGTTTCGAATTGCCGGCGCTGGCCGGCCTCACGGACGCCGCCGGGGCGCCGGTTCCCGGCTTTTCCGCAGCCCAAATCGCCGGCAAGGCGGTCTATGTCAACGCCTTCGCTTCCTGGTGTCCGGCCTGCCGCGAGGAGCACGACGCCTTGATGGACTTCGCCCGCTCAGGGGCCAGGATCTATGGCGTCGCGACGCTGGACAAGCCCGAACAGACGCTTGCTTATCTGCGCGAGCGCGGCAATCCGTTCGCTGTTCTCGGCGTGGATCGCAAGGGCTATCTGTTCCGGGCGCTCGGCGCGCGCGGCATTCCGGCGCATTTCGTCTTTGCCCCCGCGCCGAACCTGGCCTTTATGGCGCAGGGGCCTATGGATTTAGCCCGGTTGCAGGCGAAAATCCTGCCCGCTCTCGCTTAGTCGCCCCGCGCCGCGATGGCGATGCGCGGCGGGTTGCCGAGGCGCTTGTCGAGATAGGCGCCGACCTTTTCGATCAGGTCTTCCACGCGATCCTCGAAGAAATGGTTGGCGCCCTCGACCACGGCATGCTCGATAATGATGCCCTTTTGCGTCTTGAGCTTCTCGATGACGCCGGTGACTTCCTTGATCGGCGCGACGCGGTCCTGGTCGCCATGGACAAACAGGCCCGAGGACGGGCAGGGCGCAAGGAAGGTGAAGTCGAAGCGGTTGGCCGGCGGCGCGACCGAGATGAAGCCCTCGATTTCCGGGCGGCGCATCAGGAGCTGCATGCCGATCCAGGAGCCGAAGGAGACGCCGGCGATCCAGCACGAGCGCGCCTCGGGGCTGATCGCCTGCGCCCAGTCGAGCGCGGCGGCGGCGTCGGACAATTCGCCCTGGCCGTGGTCGAACGAGCCCTGCGAGCGGCCGACGCCCCGGAAATTGAAGCGCAGGACCGAAAATCCGCGCTCCGCGAAGGCGTAATAAAGGTGATAGACGATCTGGTTGTTCATCGTCCCGCCGAATTGCGGGTGCGGATGAAGAATGATCGCGATGGGCGCGCCGCGCTGCTTGGACTGGTGGAAGCGTCCTTCCAGCCGACCGGCGGGTCCGTTGAAAATCACCTCGGGCATGGGCCTGCTCTGGCTTTCGAAATTCGGGATGGCGATATGAGCGGCCTTCTTACCCAAGCGCAGGCTTTAAACGCAAACTTTTTCGACATATTTTTCGCGCCCGCCATCGAAGCGCCCTTCGCTGGCGCCCGGAGAAGCCCGTGCTGATCGCCGTTCGCCTGTTCTGGCTCACGCTCGAAGCCGCCGTCGCCCATTTTCACGACGGCCTCGCCTTTCCCGTCCTGCTCCTCGCGGCGCTGATCGCCTGGCGGCGTTGGCGGCCCTACTGGATGCTGCCTGTCATTGTCGCGGAGGCGGTCTATGCCTCCGACCTGTTCGCCCACGCCACCGGCGGCGGCAAATTGCCGGGCGCCATGAGCAATGTCTTCTTCCAGCTCGGCGTCTTCACCCTGCTGGCGCTGGTGGGCTATGTGCTGGGCCGGCTTGTTCCAAACCGTAAAAGCTGAGGGAAACCGGCTGGGGCCGCGGCCGCCCGATTGCCCTATCCCGCGCCGCGCGCTATCGAAAGCCATGGTCCAGAACAAGCCCCACCCTCCGCTCGCTTTCGTCAACGCCCGCCTGATCGACCCGGAAAGCGGGGCCGAAAC
>JAKANG010000042.1 GCA_021812505.1 Pseudomonadota bacterium | reverse complement strand
GTCGGCGGCCAGCGCCGCCTCGCGCGTGAAGCCGGTGATCGTCGTGCGCTCCGGCCGTCACGAAGCGTCGCGCCGCACCGGCACCCACGCCGGCAATCTCGCGACCACCGACGACGTCTATGACGCCGCCTTCCGGCGCGCGGGCCTCCTGCGCGTGCCGACCATCGACGCCCTGTTCGACGCGGCCGAGGCGCTCGGCCGCATCAAGCCATTCAACGGCGAGCGCCTCGCCATCGTCACCAATGGCCGCGGCGTCGGCTATCTGGCGATCGACCAGCTGCTCGACGCCGGCGGCAGGCTCGCCGAAATATCGCCAGCGACCCGGGACGCGCTCAGGCCCCTGTTGCCGGAAAGCTGGAGCGGCGCGCCGCCCGTCGAACTCGCCGCCGACGCCAGCGCCGACGATTACGGCCAGGCGCTGTCCGTGGTGCTCCAGGACAAGGCCAATGACGCGGTGCTCGTCCTCCATGCGCCCAACGTTCTCTCCGACGCGGGGGAGATCGCCAAGTCCACGGTCGAGGCCGTGAAGAAGCATCGTCGCGCCTCGATCAACGCCAAGCCAGTCTTCGCGGTCTGGTATGGGGCGGGCGACGCGATCGACCGCATTTTCGAGGAAGCGCGCATTCCCCATTACGAGCGCGGCGCGGTCGCCGGCTTCATGCACATGGTCAAATGGCGGCAGGCCCGCGAAGCCCTGATGGCGGCCCCGCCCTCGATGCCGGTCGATTTCGCGCCCAATGTCGCCAAGGCGCGCGCCGTCGTCCAGCAGGCGATCGCCCGCGGCAATTCCTGGCTGGCGCCGATCGAGATCAGCGCGCTGCTCGAAGCCTATGACATCCCGATCGCCCCGGCGCGGCTGGCGCGCACGCCAGAGGAGGCGGCGGAGGTCGCCCGCCTGGTGCTTGGGCGCTACGGCGGCTGCGTGGTCAAGATCATGTCGCGCGACATCGTCCACAAATCCGACCTCGGCGGCGTGGCGCTCGACCTGCGCACGGTCGAGCAGGTCGTCGACGCCACGCAAAAAATGCTGGATCGCGTCGCGTCCGAAGCGCCGCATGCGCGGGTGGACGGCGTCACCATCCATCCGATGGTGCGCCGCCCGAACGCCCGCGAACTGGTGATGGGCGTCACCGACGATCCGACCTTCGGCCCGGTCATCGTTTTTGGGCGCGGCGGCAAGGCGGTCGAGGTCATCAACGACAAGGCCCTCGCTTTGCCGCCGCTCGACCTGTCGCTGGCGCGCGGCCTGATCGAGCGGACCCGCGTGGTGCGCGCCCTGCGCGACTATCGCGACATTCCGGCCGCCGACATCGACGCGGTGGCGCTGCTCCTGGTCAAGCTGTCGCAGCTTTCCGCCGACCTTCCCGAGATCCGTGAACTCGAGTTCAATCCGGTGCTCGCCGACGCCGACGGCGTCGTGGTGGTCGACGCCCGCGCTTCCGTCGCGCCCTGCGAGGGACGCGCCTTCTCGGGGGTCAATCCACGCTTCGCCGTCGCGCCCTATCCCAAGCCGCAGGAGCGGCGCACGACGCTCAAGAACGGAACGCCGGTGCAGCTGCGCCCCGTGCGTCCGGAAGACGAAGAAATGTACAAGGTCTTCTTCGCCCATGTGTCGCCGGAAGACATTCGCCTGCGCTTCTTCGCGCCGGTCAAGGAATTCTCCCACGCCTTCATCGCGCGCCTCATCCAGATCGATTACGCCCGCTCCTTCGTCTCCGTCGCGGTGGACGAAAACACCGGGCTGATGCTCGGCGTGGTCCGCCTCATGCTCGACGCCGACCACGAGCTTGGCGAATACGCCATCCTGCTGCGCTCCGACCTCAAGGGCCAGGGCCTCGGCTGGAAGCTCATGAAATATATGATCGAATTCGCCCGCGCCGAGGGCGTGAAAATGGTCGAGGGCCAGGTGCTGAGCGAAAACGAGCCGATGCTGTCGATGAACCGCGCGCTCGGCTTCCACGTCGAGGACGACCCCGCCGAACATGGCGTGAAGAAGGTTGTGCTCGATCTCACCCAACCGCCGACTGAAGCCGAGGCGCGGCCGAATCCCGAGGCGGGATGAGGCCAGTTCTGCGGAAGCGGTTCGCGTGAGCGAAAGCGACCGATCCAAAAGTTCAGGAGCGGTTGGCGTGAGCCAGAGCGGCGCTATCCGACTTCGCCGTCAGCCCCCGACCGTATCGACGTTGTAGACGTCGTCGCGGAAATGGACCATGCCGTCGGCGGAGGCCCAGCCGGTCAGATAGACCCAGACCACCGGCACGGGCTTGGGCAGCTTGACGTCCTCGCGCGCCCCGCTTGCGATGCGCTGCTGGATCAGCGCGGCGGTCCAGACGCCGAGGTCCGAAGAGATCGCCGGCGCGAGCGCGGCCGACGCCTGTTCGGATGTCGGCGCCGGCGTCACGGGAACGCCCTGCAGCAGCCAGGCCGCGAGGTCATAGACGCCCTGCACGCGCACGCAACCGTGCGAGAGGAAGCGATAGTCATTGGCGAAGAGATTCCGCGTCGGCGTGTCATGCATGTAGACCGCGTCGGGATTGGGCATCTGGATGCGGATCAGGCCGAGCGAATTGCCTTTGCCGGAATCCTGGCGAAGGATGTAATTGGTCGCCCGTTCCGAATTCCAATCGATCGCCTTCGGGTTGATCTCCTCGCCGCGCCCGTTGAGGATGCGGATATGGGCGCGCGCCAGATAGTTCGGCTGCGTCCGCATCTTCGGGATGATCTCGTTCTTGATGATCGAGACCGGCACCGTCCAGGTCGGGTTGAGATTGATCGCGACGATTTTCGCGGTCAGCTGCGGCGATTGATGCTCCGGCCCGCCGACGATGGCCGCGTAGCGATGGGCGACGCGGCCGTTTTCCACCGCGTCCACGGCGGTCGAGGGGATGTTCACCGCGACATATTTGTCGCCGAAGGGAAAGTTCAGCCCCGCCAGCCTCTGCGCGCTGGACGCGAGCTGCTTGAAACGGACATTGGCGGGAATGTTCATCGCGCGCAGGGTGGCGCCGGCGACGATCCCCGTCTGCTTGAGGCCGTTGCGGAACTGGAAGCGCTTGACGGCGGCGGTCAGGGCCGGCGTCCAGTTCATCCCATTGGCCTCGGCGCCGACAATGTCGCCTTCGACCGCGAGACGCCGGCGCAGGATGGCGACGGCGGGCCCCTTGGCGCCCGGCTTGAGTTCCGAGGGAACGGCCGGCCAGCCCCCGGCGTCGACAATGGCCGCGTAACGCTCGGACGCCTTGGCGGTGGTGAAGAAGGTCTCCGGCTGCAGAACCGGCGTCGGATCGTCCGAGAGCGCCATTTCCCGTGGCGGAGCCGGCGGCTTCGGCTTGGGCTTCGGTTTTGCGGGCTCGGCCTGGACCGTCGTCGGAGCGCGCGAGGCTGGAACGGGGGCGGGCGTCATTGGCGCAGACGCCGGCGCGGCGGGCGCGGAAGCTGGCGGTGGGGCCTGGGTCTGGGCGGCTGGCGGCGCAAGCGGCGCGGCTTCGATGGCGCCGGGCGAAGCGGGCTGGGTGGAGGGCGCCGCCGCGGGTTTGGGAGCGGCCGGCGCCTCGGACGAAGGCTGGGTCGACATCGGCTCGCGCGAAAGCGGATTTTGCGCGCGCGCCGCGAAAGGCGCGGCGGCGAGCGCCGCCGCCGAGAGAAGAAGCAGGGCCTTTGTCGCGCGCCTCATGCCGGAATTTCCTGTGGCCATCGTCTACCCTTTAAGAACGATACGATCGCTTTTGCCAAGGTTTTAGGGGCTTGGCGCGCAAATTCTCCCGTTCTGTGTCCTTTTTGCGGCGCGTTCACGATCGGCCCAAGATGACGGAAATTTCATCTTCGACAGTCTTCCCTCGGCGGCCCGCGCCACCCATATTCCGGGCGCCCGGCCGTCCGCAGACGCGCCGGCCGCAAAACCGGAAATGCGCCAGAGGAGTCGCGCGATGTCGCCCCAGGAACGCCAGTTGCTCACCGAACTGTTCGACCGCGTCCGCAGCCAGGCGGCCGGACCACGCGACGCCGAGGCCGAGGCCTTCATCGCCGAGGCCGTGCGCGCGCAGCCCTATGCCCCCTATCTCCTGGCCCAGGCGGTGATCGTTCAGGAACAGGCGCTGCGGGGGGCGGATCAGAAGATCCAGGCCCTGCAGGCCGAACTCGACCAGCTTCACGCGCAGGCCCAGTCCGCCGCGCCCCAGGGCGGCGGGAGCTTCCTCGGCGGCCTGTTCGGCGGCGGCGCGGCGCGGCCCGCGCCCCAGCCCGGCCCGTGGGGCGCGCCGCCCCAACAGCAGGCCTCTGCGCCCCAGCCGTCCTATGCGCCCCCGCCCGCTCCCTCCGCGGCGCCCTCGCCTTGGGGCGCGCCGCAACAGCCCCAGGGCGGCGGCTTCCTGCGCAACGCGCTTGGCGCCGCGGCGGGCGTCGCCGGCGGCGTGCTGCTCGCTGATTCGCTTCGCGGCATGTTCGGCGGCGGCCATAACGCCGGCCTGTTCGGCGGCGGAACGGGTCTCGGCGGCGGCGAGACGGTCGTGAACAATTTCTATGATTCGCCCCAGTCCGGCGGCGACCGGTCGCTGCCCGACGCCTCGAGCGACAATGGCATGGGCTATTCCGACGCCGATTACCAGGATGATGATTTTTCCGGCGGCGACGACTTCAGCTCCGACGTCTGAAGCCTCCCGCAAACGACGCTTCGGTCCGCCCGCCGCCCCCGGCGGGCGGATTTTTCGCCTCAGGACGCCTTCTTGCGGCGCAGGCGGATCACCACGTCGACCCGCGCGATCTCCATGCCCTCGGGCGGCTCGGGCAGGCGGCTGAAGTCGATCAGCTCCTTGGGCAAGTCGGTCAGCATGTGCGTCTCGTCGTCGCTGACGAAATGCTGGTGGTCGGCAAGATTGGTGTCGAAATAGGTCTTGGCGCCATCGACCGTGACCTCTTTCAGGAGGCCCGCCAAAGTGAACTGGTTCAGGGTGTTGTAGACGGTCGCGAGAGAGATCGGCGCGCGCGCGGCGAGGGCTTCCTCATAAAGCCGTTCGGCCGTGACATGGCGGTCGCCGCCGCCGAACAGGAGCCATCCGAGCCGCAGGCGCTGCCGCGTCGGTCGCAGGCCGGCCTCGCTCAATTTGTGCCGCAGGTCGTGCAACGGGCAACCGCTGAGATCCGATCCCGAAGGAGTCGGCGCGAAGACCGTGTTGCGGCTTTTGGTCGCGCGTTCCGACGTCCGGCGCGACCGGGAAACGCTTCCCCTCTTCTCCATATGAATTTCCCTCTTTTCCATATGAAGACGCCTCTCCGGCCTCAGCACAACGGCTTGATCGCAACCGGCGGATCAGAAAAAGCGCTCTCCCCCGCATCGGGTCGTGACGACCGAGATATAGACTTTCGCGCTTGGGCCGGCAATATCGACCGCCTTGCGCCTCTCCGGCGAGGGGTCGCAACGACGCAAGAATGCCACGCTGGACGGCAAAAGCGAATGAGTCTTTTGGGGCGGCTTCCGGCCCGGCGAGGGCTATGTTAGAAGGCGCGGTTATCAAACGCGACGCATTTTGAACGCGTCATTGCAACAGGGGCCCCTCGAAGGGCCGAACAGGGGAAATGTCCCAGATGGGCGAGAGACGCTCCAGTTTCGCTTATGAAGACCTTCTGGCATGCGGCCGCGGCGAACTTTTCGGCCCCGGCAACGCCCAATTGCCCCTGCCGCCGATGCTAATGTTCGACCGCATTGTGGAAATCACCGAGGAGGGCGGCGCCCATGGCAAGGGCCATGTCCGCGCCGAATTCGACATCAAGCCCGACCTCTGGTTCTTCGGCTGCCATTTCCAGGGCGATCCCGTCATGCCCGGCTGCCTCGGCCTCGACGCCCTCTGGCAACTCACCGGCTTCTTCCTCGGCTGGCTCGGCCTGCCCGGACGCGGCCGGGCGCTTGGCGTCGGCGAGGTCAAATTCGCCGACCAGGTGTTGCCGACGGTGAAAAAGGTCGTCTATGGCGTCGATTTCCGGCGCGTGATGAGGGGCAAGCTCAAGCTCGGCATCGCCGACGGCTGGCTCGAGGCCGACGGCAAGCGCATCTATGACGTCTAGGACATGCGCGTCGGCCTGTTCCAGCCCGCTGGCGCCTGAGCGCCGCATATTTCTGGTATTGCAGGATTTCTGGCGGAAAATCGGCCTCCCTTTTTCCAAAATCCTGCGCGCCGCCGGCCACAAGGAGAGAAATCATGAGACGCGTCGTCGTCACCGGCATCGGCATTGTCTCCTCGATCGGCAACAACGCCGAAGAGGTCACGGCCTCGCTGCGCGCCGCGCGGTCGGGCATCGTGCGCGCCGACAAATATGCCGAACTCGGCTTCCGCTGCCAGGTCCATGGCGCCCCGACGCTCGATCCCGAGAAGATCGTCGATCGCCGCGCCATGCGCTTTCACGCCATGGGCACGGCCTGGAACCATGTCGCCATGGATCAGGCCATCGCCGATTCCGGCCTCGAGGCGGGCGACGTCTCCAATCCGCGCACCGGGATCATCATGGGCTCCGGCGGCCCCTCGACGCGCACCATCGTCGAATCCGCCGACACGACCCGCACCAAGGGCCCCAAGCGCGTCGGCCCCTTCGCCGTGCCCAAGGCCATGTCCTCGACGGCCTCGGCGACGCTCGCCACCTGGTTCAAGATCAAGGGCGTCAATTATTCGATCTCCTCGGCCTGCTCCACCTCGGCGCATTGCATCGGCAACGCCGCCGAAATGATCCAGTACGGCAAGCAGGACGTCATGTTCGCCGGCGGCTGCGAGGAATTGGACTGGACGCTCTCCGTGCTGTTCGACGCCATGGGCGCGATGTCGTCCTCCTATAACGACACGCCCGCCACCGCCTCGCGCGCCTATGACGTTGATCGCGACGGCTTCGTCATCGCCGGCGGCGCCGGCGTCGTTGTGCTGGAGGAATATGAGCGGGCCAAGGCGCGCGGCGCGAAGATCTATGCCGAACTCGCCGGCTATGGCCTGACCTCCGACGGCCATGACATGGTCGCGCCCTCGGGCGAAGGCGCCGAGCGCTGCATGCGCATGGCGCTCGAGACCTGCAAGGTTCCGATCGACTACATCAATCCGCACGCGACCTCGACCCCGGTCGGCGACCTCAAGGAAATCGAGGCGATCCGCAAAGTCTTCGGCGCCGACAAATGCCCGCCGATTTCGGCCACCAAGTCGCTGACCGGCCATTCGCTCGGCGCGGCGGGGGTGCAGGAGGCGATTTACTGCCTGCTCATGCAGCAGAACGACTTCATCTGCGAGAGCGCCAACATCGTCAATCTCGACCCCGCCTTCGCGGACATGAACATCCTGCGTCAGCGCAGGGACAATCAACAGCTCGGCGCGGTCTTGTCCAATTCCTTCGGTTTCGGGGGCACCAACGCCACGCTGATCTTCAAAAACATCGACGCCTGACCGAGAGTTCGCGGATGAATCTTTCCATCAAGGGGCTGATGGCCGGCAAGCGCGGCCTGATCATGGGCGTCGCCAACGATCATTCGATCGCTTGGGGAATCGCCAAGTCGCTGGCCGCGGAAGGCGCCGGCCTCGCCTTCACCTACCAGGGCGAGGCCCTCGGCAAGCGCGTCAAGCCTCTGGCCGAGAGCCTCGGCTCGCATCTCACCCTCCGCTGCGACGTTGAGGATCTGGCGAGCGTGGACGCCGTCTTCGCCGCGCTCGAACAGAACTGGGGCGCCCTGGATTTCATCGTCCACGCCATCGGCTTCTCGGACAAGAACGAGCTCAAGGGCCGCTATGTGGACGCGACCACCCGCGAAAATTTTTCGCGCACCATGGTCATCTCGGCCTTTTCCTTCACCGAGATCGCCCAGCGCGCGCAAAAGCTCATGCCCAACGGCGGCGCGCTGCTCACACTCACTTACGGCGGCTCGACCCGCGTCATGCCCAATTACAATGTGATGGGCGTGGCCAAGGCGGCGCTGGAGGCGAGCGTGCGCTATCTCGCCGCCGATCTCGGCGCC
>JAKANG010000041.1 GCA_021812505.1 Pseudomonadota bacterium | reverse complement strand
GCCGCCGTTTCCGGGCGTTGGGTGCGGCTCCGCGGTCGGGCCATGGTCGGCTTCGACCTGTGACGGGCCTTCCGGCAGGCCGTTCTTGATCTTGTCGAGAATCTTGGGCAGGTCGGCCGGATCGGGCTTGAGGTCGCGCGCGTGGTTCCACTGGAATTTCGCGTCAAGCTTCCGTCCGACCTGCCAATAGGCGTCGCCGAGATGGTCGTTGATCGTCGAGTCGCCGGGCTTCAGGTCGATGGCGCGTTCGAGCAGTTTCACGGCCTCGTCGTAATGGCCGAGCTTGTAATGGGCCCAGGCGAGCGAATCGACGATATAGCCGTCATCCGGCTGCAATTCGACGGCTCGGCGCAGCATCTTGAAGGCTTCGTCGAGATGAATGCCCTGGTCCACCCAGGAATAACCGAGATAATTCAGCACCAGCGGCTGTTCGGGATAGAGGTCAAGAGCGGTCTTCAGGTCGGCCTCGGCCTTGTCCCACTGTTTGGCGCGCTCGTAATCGACGCCGCGGAAATAATAGATCGCCCAGCGGCTCTTGTCGTCCTTCGGGGTCAGGGCCAGAACCTGCGTATAAGCCTCGGCGGAGTCGGCGAACTGCTTGTGGGAGCGAAGGATGTCGGCCAAAGCGGAAAGCGCGTCGACATTGTCGGAATGGGCCTTGGCGATTTCGCGCAGACGCTTCATCGCCTCGTCGGGCTTGCCCATGGCGTCGAGGAGCAGGGCGGTGCGGATGTCGCTGGTCGTCCGCATCGGGCTCGAATCGGGCACCTGGTCATAGATGTCGACTGCCGCGTCATATTGCTTGAGCTTGCCATAGGCTTCGCCCAGCGTGTCGAGCGCCAGAGAATTGTCGGGCGAAAGCTCGAGCGCGAGCCGCAGGAAGACGATCGCGGCCAGTTCGTCGCCGGCGCGGTTGGAGCCGGAGCCCAGACCATAGGCGCCCAGACCATAGAGCACTTCCGCGGCGCCTCCGCTGACGTCCTTGATCATGGGCGTGAGCGTCTTGCCGGCGGCGAGTTCCGCGAGGGCCGCCTGGACGATCGGATTGTTCGGCTGGAGCTTGTCGAAGGCGAGATAGACCGCCTTGGCCTCGTCGGGCTTGCCCTGGCGCGAAAGGTTGCGGCCATAGGCGTCGATCAGGCGCAAGGTCGATTGGTCGCCCGCATAGGCGGCCTTGAATCGGGCGCCGGCCTCGGCGGTCCGGCCAGCGACGTCAAGCATCAGCCCGGCGTGGAAATCGCGAAAAACGGCGAAGCTCGGGTCGCTCATTGTATCGACCAGGGCGACGCCCCTTTTCACGTCGCCCGAGCCGATATAGCTCCACGCGGCGAGCAATATGGTGGTGAGGTCGCGCTGGGCGGCGCTGGCGGTGACGCCGAGTTCCGAGCGAACGCCGCCATAATTCTTCGCCTTGAAGTCGCGAACGGTCAGGGTCAGCCGCGCCGAGGAATTGTTCGCATCGCGGGCGAGAAGCTTCTGCGCCAGCGCGAAAGCCGCCTGCATGTCGCCATTGGCGAGCGCGGCGACGAAAGTGTGCTGGATCAGGTCGGGGTTTCGCGGGTCGGCGCGCAGGGCCTCGCGGTAAAAGGTCGAAGCCGCGAGCGTGTCGTGTTCCGACTCGGCGATCCGCGCCGAGAGATAATTGCCCGCCGGACTCTCGCCGACCTCGAAAGGCTCGGTGACGCCCACCGTTTCGTGCGCCTGGCCGGCGCAGGGCAGGAGGGCGAGCGCGAGCGCCAGCCCGATGACGGTTTTCTTGCTGATGAAGGCGGATGGGCGATGCACGAAACCGAACTTTCCATGACGCGCCGCGATTCGCGCGCTTATCGATGAAGAACGCAAAGAAGATGGCCTTTTTACGCCCTCGGGGCAAGGATGGGTCAGCCGATTTCGATATCCAGGCCAAGGTCCAGCACGGGCGCCGAATGGGTCAGCGCGCCAGAGGAGATCAGGTCGATTCCGGTTTCGGCGACGTCCTTCAATCCGCCGAGATGGATGCCACCCGAGGCCTCGGCGACCATGCGGCCGCCGATCATCGCCACGGCCTCGCGCAGTTGGGCGGGGGTCATGTTGTCGAGCAGCACGGCGTCGGCGCCTTCGGCGAGGGCTTGGCGCAACTGGTCGAGCGTGTCGACCTCGATCTCGATCTTGACCAGATGGCCGACGAAGGCCTTGGCCGCGCGCAGCGCCGGGACGACGCCGCCGGCGACCGCAATATGGTTGTCCTTGATCAGCACGGCATCGTCGAGGCCGAAGCGGTGATTGACCCCGCCGCCGCAGCGCACGGCATATTTCTCGAAGGCGCGCAGACCGGGCGTCGTCTTGCGGGTGCAGCAGATTCGGGCCTTGGTGTGGGCCACCGCCTCGGCGTAATGCGAGGTCAGGGTGGCGACGCCACAAAGCCGACCGAGGAAATTCAGCGCGACGCGCTCCGCCGCGAGGATGGAGCGCGCGCCGCCTTCGATCCGCGCGAGCGTGGCGCCCGGCGCGAAACGCGCGCCGTCCTGCGCCAACGCCTCGAACCGCACGGACGGATCGACCAATTCGAAGGCCTTGCGGGCGAGGTCGAGGCCGGCGAGGACGCCAGGCTTTTTCCGGGCGGCGATGACGGCTTTCGCGTGCGCCGAAGCGGGAATGGTGGCCTGCGAGGTGATGTCGCCGGCGCGGCCGAAGTCTTCGGCCAGGGCGGCGCGGACGGCCTCTTCGACGAGATGGGGGCTGAGTTGCGGCAGGTTCATGCGGCCTCGCATTGCGCGCCGTCGCGCGCCGTGCGCAAGGCTTCGTCGAGCGTGATGTAGGAGCGGCGCGCCTGCGCCGGGTCGGATTGGGGATGGTCGATGCGGAAATGGCCGCCGCGGCTCTCGCGGCGGCGAAGCGCGCTCGCAGCGATCAGCAGGGCCGCTTCCGTGCGGTTGCGCAGGTCGGCGGACCCTTCGGCGAGCGCCCGGGCGCGCAGGCGGCACAGCCCGCGCAGGGCTTCACGCAAGCCCTCTTCGTCGCGCAACACGCCGACGAAGCGGGACATGATGCGGCGGACCTCCACCGCGCCTTCGCGGTCGAGGCGCTCGGGCCGGTCTGGGGCGCGGACGGCTTGCGGCGCCGGCAGGTCGGGGAGGGTTGTGGCGATGTCGCGCGCGACCCGGTCGGCGAAGACGACCGCCTCGAGCAGCGAATTCGAGGCGAGGCGGTTGGCGCCGTGGAGGCCCGTCGAGGCGACCTCGCCCGCCGCCCAGAGGCCGGGGAGAGAGGCGCGGCCCCGCGCGTCGGTCCACAGCCCGCCCATGTGGTAATGCTCGGCCGGCGCGACCGGGATCGGCTGGCGTGCGGGGTCGATCCCCGCCGACAGGCACGAGGCGGCGACATTGGGGAATTTCTCCGCAAAGGCGGCGCCGACCGCCTTGGTCGCGTCGAGGAAGGCGCCGCGTCCGGCGGCGACCTCGGCGAAGACGCCGCGGGCGACGACGTCCCGCGGGGCAAGCTCGGCGTCCTTGTGCAGGGCGGGCATGAAACGGCGACCTTTTCCATCGACCAGAACGGCGCCCTCGCCGCGCAGGGCTTCGGTCGCGAGCGGCGCGGGGTCGCGGCCGATGTCGATCGCGGTCGGGTGGAACTGGACAAATTCGGCGTCCGCGACCCGCGCCCCGGCCCGCGCCGAAAAGGCGAGCGCCGCGCCGGTCGCCTGGGCTGGATTGGTGGTCACGTCATAAAGCGCGCCGACGCCGCCGCAGGCGAGGACCGTGGCCTTGGCCGTGAAGGCGCGCAGGGCGCCCGCGCCGTCGCGGGCGTAAACCCCGGAAACCTTGCCGGATTGGACGATCAGGTCCTCCGCGACGACATTTTCGACCACTTCGATGGACGGCGCGCGCCGCACTTCGGCGATCAGCGCCTGCATGATCGCGGCGCCGGCGCCGTCGCCCTTGACCCGGACGATGCGCCGCGCCGAATGGGCGGCCTCCTGCGACGGCGTCAGCCGACCTTCGGAATCATGGTCGAAGGGCGCGCCGAAGCGCAGCAGATCGTCGATGCGGCCGCGGGCCTCGCGGGCGACCGAAAGGGCGACGTCCTCGTCGACAATGCCGGCGCCGGCGATTTTCGTGTCCTCGGCGTGCAGTTCCGGGCTGTCGCCCTCGCTGACCGCTGCGGCCACGCCGCCCTGCGCCCAGACGGAGGACGAGCCTTCGCCCAAAGGCGCGGCGGCGAGCACCGTCACGCGATGCGGCGCGAGCTTCAGCGCGCAGAACAGGCCGGCCAGTCCGCCGCCGACGATCAGGACTTCAGCATTTTCCATCTGGGGCGCTCCTCCTCTCCCCGATTGCGGGAAGAGACCGAAGTCTCGTCACTTCAGTTCGATCATCCGCTCGACCGAGCGGCGGGCGCGCGCGGCGAGGATGGGATCGATGACGACTTCCTCGCGCATATGGACCAGGCTGTCGAGGATTTTCGGCAGCGTGATCCGCTTCATGTGCGGGCAGAGGTTGCAGGGGCGCACGAAATCGACGCCCGGGTTCTCAGCCGCGACATTGTCGGCCATCGAGCATTCTGTGACCAGCAGAACGCGCCTGGGCTGGCGGGTCTTGACGTAATCGATCATGGCCGCGGTCGAGCCCGAGAAGTCGCAAACCTCCACGACTTCGGGCGGGCATTCCGGATGGGCGACCAGTTTGATCGAGGGGTCGTCCTCGCGATAGCGCAGCAATTCTTCCGCCGTGAAGCGCTCGTGGACTTCGCAGGCGCCATGCCAGGCGATGATCTTCACCTTGGTCTGGCGCGCGACATTGGCCGCCAGGAAGCGGTCCGGAACCATGATGACCGTGTCCTCGCCCAGGCTTTCGACGACTTTCAGCGCATTGGACGAGGTGCAGCAGATGTCGACCTCCGCCTTCACCTCGGCAGAGGTGTTGACATAGGCGACGATCGGCACGCCCGGATATTGGCGGCGCAGCGCGCGGACGTCCGCGCCGGTGATCGACGACGCGAGCGAGCAGCCGGCCTGGCTATCGGGGATCAGAACGGTCTTGTCCGGGCTGAGGATCTTGGAGGTCTCGGCCATGAAATGGACGCCGCCCTGGACGATGACCTGGGCGTCGGACTCGCCTGCGATCCGGGCGAGCTGGAGCGAATCGCCGACCACGTCGGCCACGCAGTTGTAGATTTCCGGCGTCTGGTAGTTGTGCGCCAGGATGACGGCGTTGCGCTCCTTTTTCAGGTCGTTGATCGCCTTCACATAGGGAGCATGGAAGGGCCATTCGATCGGCGGGATGATCGATTTGACCTTTTCATAGAGATGGGCGGTCTCGCGCGCGACTTCCGGCGTCCAGGCCAGATTGGGCATGGGAAGAACGCCATGGCGCAGGGCCGCCAGGCTCGGCTGGACCGGAGACGCCCCCGAAATCTGAGAAGACGAAACAACCTGCATGACGCTCACTCACCAATATGCTCAATTTGAGCATAACAGGGACCGATAAAAAGGCCGTCGCAACGGCTCTTCGTGACCGGCCCGTTTTCACACTTCCTACATATACTCAGGATGAGTATAAAGGCAAGGTCGATCCATTCACACTTTGGTGGGACGCCGAGGGCCCGCTCTTTCGCCTTCGCCTCGGAGCAATCCTGGCGTCGTCAGGTGATCACGCTCGGTGTGTCGCGGCCGGTATGACGACGGATTTCCGCGATTTCGCCGGCGATGGCGATCAGATCGGCCAGCGCCGCCTGGGTTTCAATATCATGCTTGGCAGGATCGGGCTCAAACCGCTCGATATAGACACGCAGGGTCGCGCCGGCCGTGCCGGTGCCCGACAGGCGGTAGACGATGCGTGAGCCGTCGGCGAAAAGCACGCGGATGCCCTGATTTTTCGAGACCGAGCCATCGACCGGGTCGGCATAGGCGAAATCGTCCGCCGCCTCGACCGTCAGCGCGCCGAAGTTTTTGCCCGCGAGGCCCGGCAATTTGGCGCGCAGTCCGTCGATCAGGGCGTCGGCGCCCTCGCTGGCGATTTCCTCGTAATCGTGGCGGGAATAATAGTTGCGGCCGAACGCCGCCCAATGGGCGCGCACGATATCCTTCACGCTCTGTTTTCGGGCGGCGAGGATGTTCAGCCACATCAGGATCGCCCAGAGCCCGTCCTTCTCGCGGACATGGTTGGAGCCGGCGCCCGCGCTTTCCTCGCCGCAGATCGTGACCTTGCCGGCGTCGAGCAGATTGCCGAAGAATTTCCAGCCCGTCGGGGTCTCATACAGGCCGATCTTCAGCTTCTCGGCGACGCGGTCGGCGGCGCGGCTGGTCGGCATGGAGCGGGCGACGCCGGCGATGCCGCCCTTGTAGCCCGGCGCGAGATGGGCGTTGGCGGCGAGGATCGCCAACGAATCCGAAGGCGTGACGAACTGGCCGCGGCCGATGACAAGGTTGCGGTCGCCGTCGCCGTCTGAGGCCGCGCAGAGGTCGGGCGCGGCGTCCGACATGGCGAGGTCATAGAGATGTCTGGCGTGGACCAGATTGGGGTCCGGGTGGTGATGACCGAAATCGGGCAAGGGCTCGCCGTTGAGCACGCTGCCGGGGGCGGCGCCGAGCGAGCCTTCGAGAATCGCCTTGGCATACGGGCCGGTGACGGCGCTCATGGCGTCGAATTTCATCGTGAAGCCGTCGCGGAACATCTGCGCGATGGCGGGAAAGTCAAACAAGGTTTCCATAAGCGACTGATAGACCGCAACCGGATCGACGATCCGCACTTTTGCCTCGCCGACGCGGGTCTCGCCGAGAGCGTCGAGATCGACGTCGGGAGCCTCGACGATGCGATAGCTCTCGATCGTCTTGCTATGGGCGAAAATCGCCTCGGTGATCTTTTCCGGCGCTGGGCCGCCGTTGGAAATATTGTATTTGATGCCGAAATCGGCGTCCGGCCCCCCCGGATTATGGCTGGCGGAGAGAACGATGCCGCCGAAGGCTTTTTCCGCGCGAATGAGCGCTGAGGCGGCGGGGGTGGAGAGGATGCCGCCGCGGCCGACCAGGATTTCCCCAAAACCATTGGCCGCCGCCATGCGGATGACGATCTGGATCGCTTCGCGGTTGAAGAAACGGCCGTCGCCGCCGACGACCAATGTCTTGCCCTCGAAACCGTCGAGCGAAGAGAAGATCGACTGGACGAAATTCGCCAGATAATGCGGTTGCTGAAAGACCTTTGTCTTCTTGCGCAGCCCCGAGGTTCCCGGACGCTGGTCGGGAAAAGGCGTGGTGGCGATGGTCCGGATTTCGGCGAGAGCGAGCGTCATCGGGCAGGTTTCCAGATTTGTTTTGATCCTTATGGGCGAAACGGCGCCGCTTGTCATGCGGCTTCGGGCTGGCTCGCCGCGGCTTCGCGTCGCGCCTGCGCCCGCCAGACCGCGAGGCAGATCGCCGCGACCGGAAGTCCGATGCAGGAGGTGGCGACGAAAAAGGCGGGATAGCCGAAGGCGGCGACCGCGAAGCCGGAAAAGCCGCCGAGCAACTTGCCGGGAAGCGCATAAAGCGAGGACAGCAGGGCGTATTGCGCTGCGGCGTAGAGCGGCGAGGTCAGCGACGACATGAAGGCGATCAGGGCGGTGCCGGCGAAACCGCCCGCGAAATTCTCGACGCAGACAGCAAGCGTCAGCATGTGAATGTCCGCGCCGGTCGCGGCGAGCGCCGCGAGGCTCAGATGCGAGGCGCTGGCGGCGATCCCGCCAATCAGCAGCGAGGGCATCAGGCCGAAGCGGGTCACGGCGTAGCCGCCGGCGAAAATGCCGCCTAGCCCGACCCAGAAGCCGAAGAGCTTGGTGACATTGGCGATCTCGGCCTTGGAGAAGCCAAGGTCGATATAAAGCGGATTGGCCATGACGCCCGAGACGAAGTCCGGCAGGCGGTAGATCGCCAGCAGCGCCAGGAAGAGCAAGGCGAAGCGGCCGTTGCGGCGGAAGAAGTCGCGCAAGGGGTCGGCGAAGGCGGCGAGCACGTTTTCATGGCCGGGCCGGGCGACGACAGATC
>JAKANG010000040.1 GCA_021812505.1 Pseudomonadota bacterium | reverse complement strand
CCGATCGCCGTGGGGCCCGCCGCATGCAACCAGGGGTGCGCCAGTGACTTCGGTTTCAAATGACCAGCAGGCGATGATCGACCAGATCCTCGATGTGATCGCCTCCGAGGGCATGATTCCTCGCGACAAACTCAAAGACGACGCCACGATCGACCTCCTCGGCCTGAAATCGATCGATCTGGTGATGATCCTGACCGCGATCGAAGAGAAATTCGACGTCTATATCCCGATGGACGGCTCCTTTCAGGAGGCCAAGGATCTGAAAGGCCTGGTCGAGGCGATCAGCTCCCATATCCTCAAGGAAAAAGCCGCGAAATGACCTCCCGGCGCGTCGTCGTCACCGGCATGGGCGCCGTTTCGGCGGCCGGCGTCGGCGCGAATCTCCTCTGGCAAGCCGCGCGCGACGGAAAGCCCTGCATCGGCCCGCTCGACGTGCGGCAGCCTTATGGCGGCCGCATAACAATTTCCGCCCAGGTGCGTGACTTCGACATCGCGGCCCGCGTCGGCCCGCAACTCGCCCCGTTCTGCGACGCCTTCACCGCTTACGCTCTCGCCGCCGCGGACGAGGCGTTGGCCCAGGCGGGGCTCGACCCTGAGGAACGTCAGGGTCCCCGCTGCGCGGCTTTGCTCGGCACGGGAATCGGCGGCATGAAGACCGTCGACGACGGACTCTACACTGTCTATGTCGGAAACAAGCGGCCGGAAACGCTGGCGGTGCCAAAACTCATTCCGAGCGCCGGTCCGGCCATGCTCTCCATGCGCTATGGCGCGACGGGACCCTGTTTCGCCCTCGCCAGCGCCTGTTCCTCGGGCAGCCAGGCGATCGGCCTCGCGATGCAGATGATCCGTGCCGGCATGATCGACCGCGCCATCGTCGGCGGCTCGGAAGCCTGCGCCACCAACGGCACGATGCGCGCCTGGGAGGGCCTGCGGGTCCTCACTCCCGATATCTGCCGGCCATTCGCCAAGAACCGCAACGGCATGGTGCTGGGCGAGGGCGCCGGCATGTTCGTGCTGGAGGCCGAGGACGCCGCGCGCGCGCGCGGCGCGGAGCCGCTGGCCGTCCTTGCCGGCTATGGCACCAACAGCGACGCGCTCGACCCGGTGCGCCCCGACGCGGCTTCCGGCGCCGCCTGCATGGCCATGGCGCTCGAAGACGCCGGCCTCGCGCCCGCCGACATCGATTATGTCAACGCCCACGGCACCGCCACGGTGGCCAATGACGCGACCGAGGCGCAGGGCCTCAACCTGGCCTTCGGCGCCCATTGCGACCATCTTCTGGTTTCCTCGACCAAGCCGGTCCACGGCCATGCGCTGGGCGCGGCGGGGGCGCTTGAGCTGGTGGTTTCGATCATGGCCTTGCGCGAGCAGATCGCGCCGCCCAATCTCAACACCGAAATTCAGGACCCCAACTGCCAGATCCGTCTCGTCGGGCCTCAGGCCGTCAAAACGGAGATTCGGGCGGTTCTGTCCAATTCGCTGGCGTTCGGCGGCATCAACGCCTCGTTGATCGTCACGCCCTATCCCGCGGCCTGAGGCCCCATGACGCCGCCCGTGCAGCGCGCCGGCCCCTTGCGCGTCTCGGCGCCGGCCGATGTGGTGCGCGCCTTCCGCCGCGAGACCGGCTGGCGCGACGAGGACGGACCGCCGCCGACGAGCTTTCCCGTGGTGTGGATGCGGCTGCCGGAAATCGGCGAGCCGATTCGCGCCGCCGCGCAGGAAATCGGCCTTCCTGTCCACGAAGCGCAGCTTTTCGACTACGCTCGCCCGCTCGAAACCGGCGCCTCCTACGATCTGAGACTCGAAATGAGGCGCCAGAGCGATCCGCCGCGGCTCATCGCCACGGCGGAGATTTTCGATCTGTCCGGCGCCTTTGTCGCGCGGGTGGTCTCCACCCTGCGGCTGATCGACCCCGCGACGGTCACGCCCTTTCCGCCGGAGTCCGCGTCATGACCGCCGAACGGCCTGCGCCGCGCGTCGGCGAAAAGCTCCCGGCCCGGACCGTCGGCCCCTTTTCGGCGCAAGACCTCGCCCGTTACGCCGAGGCCTCCGGCGACAGCAATCCCCTCCACCTCGACACCGCTTTCGCACGCGGGTTCGGATTTTCCGCCCGCCCCGTCCACGGCATGAAACTTCTGGCGGCCTTCGAGCCCCTGCTCGCCGAATGGCGGCCCGATCTCGCCGTGCTCCACCTCCACGGCCAGTTCCTGACCCCGATCCTCGAAGGCGAGAAGGCCCAACTGACCGCCCGCATCGCCAAGGTCGAACCCGGCGAGGCCGGCTTCGTCGCGGTGGCGCGGCTGATCGCCCATACCGAAACAGGCGCCCCGGCGCTGATGGGCGAGGCCCGCCTCGTCCCGGCGCGGCGCTGATCGCGGACTGACGCTCTCGACGAAGAGTCGCATGGACGCGCGGCTCGCTTTTGACTATCCATTCGACACGCCATCGCCCGAACCGGAGGCCCGCCCCGATGACCGAATTTGACCCCAGCGATCGCATCGTCACCGTCTTCGGCGGCTCCGGCTTCATCGGGCGCCATCTCGTCCGGGCGCTGGCGCGCGACGGCTGGCGGGTGCGGGTCGCGACTCGCCGCCCCGACCTCGCCTTCCATCTCCAGCCGCTCGGCTGCGTCGGCCAGATCAATGCGGTCCAGGCCAATGTCCGCTACCCGGACTCGCTCGCCGCCGCCCTGCGCGGCGCGGAGGCGGCGGTCAATCTGGTCGGCATTCTCGCGCCGTGGGGCAAGCAGACTTTCGACGCCGTCCAGGCCGAGGGCGCCGGCGCCATAGCGAGGGCCGTCGCCCAAGCCGGAATTGCGAATTTCGTCCATATGTCGGCGATCGGCGCCGATGCGGGATCGGCTTCGGCCTACGCCCGGACCAAGGCGCAAGGAGAAACGGCCGCGCTCGCCGCCCTGCCCGGCGCGAGAATCTTGCGCCCCTCGGTGGTTTTCGGGCCGGAGGATCAGTTCTTCAACCGTTTCGCCACGATGGCGCGGATCATGCCCGTGCTACCGCTGATCGGCGGCGGCAAGACTAGATTGCAGCCGGTCTATGTCGGCGATGTGGCCGAGGCCGGCGCCCGTCTGCTGCGCGGCGCGGGCCAGGACGGCGCAACCTATGAACTGGGTGGACCGTCGGTCCGCACCATGAAGGAACTGCTGGACTATGTGCTGGCGACCATCCACCGTCGCCGCCTGCTCGCGCCCCTGCCCTTCTCGGTCGCCGCGCCGCTGGGCTCGGTGACCGAGACCGTCAACAAATTGCTGCTCGGCCTGCTGCCGCGGGAATTCGTCTTCACCGCCGATCAGGTGGAGTTGCTGAAGCACGACAACGTCGTCTCGGCGGAAGCCGTCGCCGAGGGCCGCACCCTGGCCGGGCTGGGGATCACGCCGGAATCGATCGAGGCGATCGTTCCGACCTATCTCTACCGCTTCCGCAAGACCGGCCAATATGCCGACCAGCGGCTGGCCTGATCCTTCACAGGGCTGAGGCAGCGGTAAGCCTCTTGTAGAGCCGCGCCATCAGGCCGACGCCGAACAAGGGCGTCAGCAGATTGAGCACGGGCGTCGCGACAAAAAGCGCGATCAGCAGGCCGGCGAAAAAGACTGTCACGCGATTGGCGCGTCGCAGGTCGCGCGCCGATTCGAGCGGCAGGAAACGCATCGCCGCGAGCTGAAAATATTCCCGCCCGAACAGATAGGCGTTGGCGGCCACGAAGATCAACGCGTTGACGCCGGGCAGAAGCCACAGCGCGAAGGCGAGAAGATTGACCAGAAGGGCGACGCCGGAAAATTTCGCCGCCAGGACCATCGAGGCCAGCGCCGGAACAGCCTGACCGCGCCGCCCGTCGGCATAGATTTTCGCCTCGACGTGATCGGCAAGTTCATCGAGGAAAAAGCCCGCGACCAGCAAGGCGACGGGCGCGATCAGAAAGATCAGGCCGATGAAAAGCCCGAGCCCTGCGGCGATCTCGACGACGGTCTTGAGCCAGGGCGCGCCGTCGAACCAGTGCGCGCCGCCGGTCGTCGCCCAGATCGCGAGGCGCTCCAGCCCCAGCCACAACAGAAAGAGCAGCGCCAGGGTCAGGCCGAGCGACTTGATCAGCACGGCGCGGAAGGGCGGCGTGAACATGTCGCGGAGGCTGGCCAAAGCGTCGTCGAACATGGGAAGCCGCCCGAAAAAGGAACGCCGGTCAGGCCGCTGCGTCGGACGGCGGCGAGGCCTGGGTGAGAATCGCATAAAGCGCCGGCGCCTCGCGCGTCGACCGGATTTTCGCCAGGACCGCGGAGTTTCTAAGCAGGCGGGCGATCACCGCCAGCGCTTTGAGATGATCGGCGCCGGCGTTTTCCGGCGCGATCAGGCCGAACAGGAGATCGACCGGCTGGCCGTCGATGGCCTCGAAATCGATTCCGCGTTCGAGCCGGGCGAAAATGCCGAAAATGCGCGGCGCATTGAGCAATTTGCCGTGCGGAATGGCGATGCCGTCGCCCAATCCGGTCGAATTCAGCTTTTCGCGCTGCATCCAGGCGTCGAAAATCTCGCGCGCCGGCAGTCCGGAAACCTCCGCCGCCTTTTCGCTCAATTCCTGCAACGCCTGCTTTTTGCCGTTCACCCGCAGGGAAGGCAGGATGGCCTCGGGAGCCAGAAGATTTTCAAGCGGCATGAGGGTCGGTTTCCATCAGAGCGCACCGCTGGCGCCCGCCAGGGCAAAAAAACGCGCCGGCGCGCCGGCGCTCATAAATTCACGCGCGGCGGCGCGGACCACGCCTGAAGGCGTCCGCGCAGTCCCCAACAAGAATTGAGCCGCGATCACGCGGAGCCTTTGGCGCCGTTGGTCGGATCGACCCAGCCGATGTTCCCGTCGAGCCGGCGGTAAATGACGTTCACAC
Organism: Pseudomonadota bacterium; assembly: GCA_021812505.1. The sequence continues at coordinate 3,125 of JAKANG010000040.1, read as the reverse complement.
GGCCGGTGTTAGCGTGACGGAAGACGAGAACCGGCGCGCCGCTCAAGTCCAGCTCCAGCACCGCGGCCGAAACCGAAAACTCCTGGAGCAGTTTTTCCGATTCGGCGACGACCAGGGGATTGAACTCATGTTCGGCTGGCGCCTCCTCGGCCTCGTTGAGGGCGCCGAGGACGGTGTAGCGGATCGGCTCGCCGACCGGAGCGGCCTCGCGCTGGGCGGCCGAACGGTCCTTGAGCTTGCGCTTGTAGCGCCGCAGGCGGCTTTCGATCCGGGCCGCCGTCTGGTCGAAGCTGGCGTAGACCTCCTGCGCGCGGCCTTCGGCCTGAAGCGTGACGCCGGAAGCGAGATGCAGCGTGCAGTCGGTGCGAAAGCCGGAGCCTTCCGGCTCGATCGTGACATGGCCGGTGACGGAGCCGTCGAAATATTTGCCGGTGGCGGCGTTCAGCTTCTCCGACACATGCGTGCGCAGAGCCTCGCCGATATTGATGTTCTTGCCTGAGATCCGCAGGGCCATCCGTTTGTTCCAATTCTGTCGAAAGCTGGCAGTCGGAGCCCCCCAAGCTCCGTGCGGCTGGCGGGCGCCGCCGCGAGAGATCGGGGTTCGAGCCCGAATAATCCGCAAAGGGTTAGAAGCCTCCGCGCCCGAAGTCAATAACGCTTCTCAAGCGCCCGATCCGGCGCGAAATCAGGCCGCAGGACCGAAGCCTTGGCGCCGGCGCGCTCAAGGTTGCAACGCCGTCTGCTTCTCGCGGCGGCGTTCGACAGACGACGGAATCCGCAGGCTTTCGCGATATTTGGCGACGGTGCGCCGGGCGATGTCGATCTGCTGCGCCTTGAGCCTTTCGACAATGGCGTCGTCGGACAGAATCGCGTCGGGCAGCTCGGCGTCGATCATCTGCTTGATCTTGAAGCGCACGGCTTCAGCCGAGTGGGCCTCGCCCCCGCCATGGGCCGCGATCGACGCGGTGAAGAAATATTTCAGCTCGAACAGGCCGCGCGGCGTCGCCATATATTTGTTGGACGTCACCCGCGACACCGTCGATTCATGCAGCCCAACGGCGTCGGCGATGATTTTCAGGTTCAACGGCCGCAGATGCGCCACGCCGTGAGCGAGAAAAGCGTCCTGGCGGCGCACGATCTCGGACGCGACCTTCAAAATGGTGCGCGCCCGCTGCTCCAGGCTCTTGGTCAGCCAGTTGGCGTTTTGCAGGCATAGCGACAGATAGCTCTTTTCCTCGCCGCCGCCGTCCCTGCGCGACACTTTCGCGGCATAGGTCTGGTTGACGAGGACTCGGGGCAGCGCATCGGAATTCAACTCGACCAGCCAGGAGCCGTCCGGCGCCGCGCGCACGATGACGTCCGGCGCCGCCGGCTGGACCGTTTCCCCGCCGAAGGCGCGGCCGGGCTTGGGGTCGAGCCGGCGGATTTCCGCCATCATGTCCTTGAGGTCTTCGTCGTCCACCCCGCAGATCTTGCGCAAAGCGGCGAAATCTCGTCTGGCGACCAAAGGCAGGTTCGCGACCATGGCGGCCATGGCGGGATCGAAGCGGTCCTGCTCGCGCAATTGCAAAGCCAGGCATTCGGCGAGATCGCGCGCGCCGATTCCCGTCGGCTCGAAGGTTTGGACAAGAGCGATCGCCTTTTCGGCCCGCTCGATTGAGACGCCGAGCCTTTCGGCGATTTCGCCCGCGCTTTCGCGCAGATAGCCGGCCTCGTCGATGGCGTCGATCACCGCGAGGCCGATCATTCGCTCGATGGGATCTTCGGTCGCGATCGTCAGTTGCGCGCCCAAAAACTCCGCCAGACTGCGCTGGCCGGCGACATAGGCCTCGATATTGGGGGGCTCGCCGGACGAATCGCCGCCGCCGACCCCCGACCAGGCGGAGTCCGAAAGCCCCATATTTTCCAGCTGCCGCCGCTCCGCGGCGGGAGAGAGCTCACGCTCGCCGTCGAAGACGTTCTCGACCTCCGTGCCGAGGCTTTCCGCCAGGGCTTGAGGGGAGGTCGCGAGCTGGGCGCTACTCCAGTCGCCCTCGCCCGGATCGTGGGCAAGGCCCGCCGCCTCGTCGCCGGAGACGGGCGCGCTCGCGGCGTCGATCCCGGTCGGCGCAGGATCCGGCCCCTTTTTGGCGCGCTCCGGCAGGGGATTGCGCTCAAGCTCTTCCTCGACAAAAGCCGCAAGTTCCGCGCCGGAATATTGCAGCAGTTTGATCGCCTGCAGCAATTGCGGCGTCATCGCCAGGGTCTGGCCCTGGCGCAGCAGCATTTTGGCGGTCAATGCCATGTCGTACTCGCAACGGCGGCGCCTCGCGCCGGGCGCTTCCGGCTCGGCCCGTTTTTTGCATACACCGTTTCGCCCGAGCCGGCCACCAAAAAAACCGCTGCGCCCGATGGCCTGCGCAAGCGGTTAATGCGCAAGGAGGATTCGCCGTTTCCGCGCCTCTTACATACGGAACGCCTCGCCGAGATAGAGGCGGCGCACGTCGGGATTGGAGACAATGGCGTCGGGGTCGCCCTCGGTCAGAACATGCCCCGAATGGATGATATAGGCGCGGTCGATCAGCCCTAAGGTCTCGCGCACATTATGGTCGGTGATCAGCACCCCGATGCCCCGCCCCTTGAGATGCAAGACCAGATTCTGGATGTCGCCGACCGCGATCGGGTCGATGCCGGCGAAGGGCTCGTCGAGCAGCATGAACGAGGGATTGCTGGCGAGCGAGCGCGCGATCTCGCAGCGGCGCCGCTCGCCGCCCGAAAGCGCGATAGAGGGCGACTTGCGCAGGCGCTTGATGTCGAATTCCTCCAGCAGGGCTTCGAGCTGCTGGGCGCGGCGGTCGCGGTCGGGCTCGGCGATTTCGAGCACGGCGCGAATATTGTCCTCGACGCTGAGGCCGCGGAAGATCGACGGCTCCTGCGGCAGATAGCCGACGCCGAGCCGCGCGCGCCGATACATGGGCAGACTCGTCACGTCATAATCATCGAGCGTGATCGTTCCGCCATCCGGCCTCACGAGGCCGGTAATCATATAAAAGAGCGTGGTCTTGCCGGCGCCATTGGGGCCGAGCAGAGCAACCGCCTCACCGCGGCCGACCATGAGGCTGATGTTCTTGATGACCTCTCGGCCC
>JAKANG010000039.1 GCA_021812505.1 Pseudomonadota bacterium | reverse complement strand
GACGGAGCGGCGCTGCGGGGTGCGTGAGGACTAATTCCCCGGGGCCTTACGATCCCAACGGGAGCTGTCCCTGTCTTCGTCCGTGGACCTAGGCACATGGCGCCCACCTACTTAGTAGGTTCCCGGGATCGTGTCCCACGGCTTTCGCGGCCCGCACCCTCTTCTGCCACAGCGCCCTCTTCCCGTGTCTCTCGCCCAGGAAAAAATCCGGCTCCGCGCCGAATTGCGCGCCGCCCGCGACGCCATCCCGCCCGAACGGGCGGCGGCGGCGGCGGGAGACGTCGCTGCGCGAACCCTGCGCTGGCTTCTCGGCAAAGGCCTCGACCCTGCGCGCGCGCCGATCGGGCTCTACGCCTCCCTGCCCGGCGAGCTCGATTGCTTGCCGCTCTTGGCGGCGCTGGCCGAAAAGGGTTATCCGACCCTGCTGCCAGTCGCGGGCGCCAAGGCGACGCCGCTCGCCTTCCGCCTGTGGCGGCCTGGCGATCCGCTCGTTCCCGGCCGATTCGGCCTGCGGGAGCCGGCGGCGGCGGCGCCCGAGATGCGTCCGCAGATTCTGTTGCTGCCGCTGCTCGGCTTCGACGGCGAGGGGACGCGGCTCGGCTTCGGCGGCGGCTATTATGACGCGACCCTGGCGCATCTGCGCGGGAACGGCTTGCGCCTTGCCGGCGGACTCGCCTTCGCCTGCCAGAGAGCAGAGAAAATCCCGCGCGAAAATCACGACGAAAAGCTGGATTTCGTGGTAACGGAGGCGGAGCTTTTCGACTTCACGGATTCTTCATGCGCCTCCTGTTCATCGGCGACGTGATCGGTCGCGCCGGGCGCGCGGCGGTCGCCGAACATGTTCCAGCCCTGCGCCGCCAGTTGGGACTCGATTTCGTCGTGGCCAATGGCGAGAACGCCGCCGGCGGCTTCGGCATCACGGAATCGATCGCCCAGGAATTTCTGGCCGCCGGCGTCGATTGCGTCACGCTCGGCAATCATGCCTTCGACCAGCGCGAGGCCCTCGTCTTCATCGAGCGCGCGCCCCATGTGCTGCGGCCGATGAATTATCCCACGGGCACGCCGGGCCGCGGCGCGTGGCTCTATGAAACCGCGAAGGGCGAGCGGGTGCTGGTGATGAGCGTGATGGGCCGCGTCTTCATGGACGCGCTCGACGATCCCTTCGCCGCGGTCGAGCGGGAGCTTGGCGCATGCCCGCTCGGCCTCGCCTGCGACGCCGCCATCCTCGACATCCACGCCGAGGCCTCGAGCGAAAAGCAGGCCATGGCTCATTTCTGCGACGGAAGGGTCTCGCTGGCCATCGGCACCCATACCCATGTGCCGACCGCCGACTGGCGGATTCTCGCCCATGGCACCGCCTTCCAGAGCGACGCCGGCATGACCGGCGATTATGATTCCGTCATCGGCATGGACAAGGAAGAGCCGATCCGGCGCTTCACCCGCAAGACGCCGGGCTCGCGTTTCGAACCTGCCGACGGGCCGGCGACCTTGTGCGGCCTGTTCGTCGAAACCGGCGCGGACGGGCTGGCGACGCGCGTCGCGCCGGTGCGCATCGGCGGGACGCTGGCCCAGGCCCTTCCCGAAGGCGCGGAAGAGGCCTTCACATCAGGCGGCCGTTGACCGGCGCAAGCGGCTCGGGCGCCGGCTCGCCGAGCGCCTGCCGGATTTCGATCTCGATGGCGCGGACAAAAGCGTCGAGCGGCAGGTGGTTGGGCATGAGGCCGAAGGGCGCCTCCAACTCGTCGCCCAAGGCGTCGAGGCCGAAAAAGGCGTAGGCCAGCAGGACGCTGAAAAAGGGCGTGAACCAGCCGAGGGCGCCGATGAGCCCGAAGGGCGCGAGCAGGCAGAAGATCCAGCTCGTCCGGTGCAGGAGCAGCGAATAGGAAAAAGGCGTCGGCGTCGCATTGATGCGCTCGCAGGCGGCCTGAACGCCACTCAGCCCTTCGACATGGGCTTCAAGCACCTGAAACTTGATCGGGTCGAGGGCGCCGGCGCGCGAAGCCTCGGCGAGGTCATGGGTGATCCCCGCCAACGCCATGCCTGGCTGGTTGCGCAGGCCCGCCAACGATTCGAATTCAGCGTCGGGCAGCCAGGGGCGGAGCGCGGCGCTTTCGTCGCGGTCTCGCAATCGCGCCGCAAGGCCGGCCGCGAAACCCGCGGCCCGGCGCAGGATGCGCGACTGACGCGGCCGATCGCCAGGCAAAAGCGCGGGAATTTCGCGGGCGAGAGCGCGGCAATGGGCGATCGCCTGGCCCCATTGTTTGCGGCCCTCCCACCAGCGCTCATAACAGGCATTGTTGCGGAAACCGAGAAAGATGGACAGGACCAGGCCGATCAGGCTGAAGGGCGCGAGCGAGATTTCGGGCAGCAGCCCCGGCCAGAATCCGGTCGTGGCCGTGACGCCGACGGCGACGAGGGCCACCAGCAGCACATGCGGCCAGATGCGCGGCAGGACCGTGCCCTTCACGGAGAAGAGCATGACCGGAACATTCAGCTGCTTCTCGACGATCATGCCGCGATTCCAATCTTTCCCGACGCCGATGGATAAATCTGTTCGGCCTGCGCGGAAAGCCCTACTTTTCAGGGCGCGCGCGCACGTCTATAAGGCGCCGTCGATTTTTTCGCGTCCGCCGCAGCGGGCGACGCGGGCGCAGCAGCAGGAACCAAGATGGCCGGGCATAGTCAGTTCAAGAACATCATGCACAAGAAGGGCAAGCAGGACGCGATCCGCTCCAAGCTCTTCTCCAAACTGGCCCGCGAAATCACCGTCGCCGCGAAGCTCGGCCTGCCCGATCCGGCGATGAATCCACGCCTGCGCATGGCCGTGCTCGCAGCGCGCGCGGAAAACATGCCCAAGGACAATATCGAGCGCGCGATCAAGAAAGCGGCCGGCGGCGACAGCGAGAACTATGACGAGGTCCGCTACGAAGGCTATGCGCCCGGCGGCGTCGCCGTGATCGTCGAGGCCCTGACCGACAACCGCAACCGCACGGCGGGCGAAGTGCGCTCCTATTTCACCAAGGCCGGCGGGGCGCTCGCCGAAACCGGCGCGGTTTCCTTCATGTTCGACCATGTCGGCCAGATCGAATATGACGCCAAGGTCGCCAGCGAGGACGCCATGATGGAGGCCGCGATCGAGGCCGGCGCCGACGATGTGGCCAGCACCGAGGAAGGCCACGAGATCACCACCTCGCTGGAAGGATTGGTCGAGGTCACGAAGGCCCTGGAAGCTGCCTTCGGCGAGCCGAAGAAGTCCAAGCTGATCTGGCGGCCGCAGAACACGATCGCGGTGGACGACGAGGCCGGCGAAAAGATTCTGAAGCTGATCGGCTCGCTCGAAGACAATGACGACGTGCAGAACGTCTACGCCAATTTCGAGATTTCCGACGCGCTCGTCGCCAAGATGGGCGGCTGATCCCTCTTCGCCCCGGACATGAAAAAACCCCGCCGCGGGCGCCCGCGGCGGGGTTTTGTTTTGGCGCTTGAGCCCCCTCAGAAGCCCTTGTTCTCAAGGGCCGCCATGATCTCGTCCATGATCGCCGGATCGTCGATGGTCGCGGGCATGGTCCACGGGTCATGGTCGGCAATCTTCTTCATGGTGCCGCGCAGGATCTTGCCGGAACGGGTCTTGGGCAGGCGGTTGACGGTGATCGCGATCTTGAAGGCCGCGACCGGGCCGATCTTGTCGCGCACCAGCTTGACCAGATCCTTCTCGATCTCGATCGGCGAACGGGTCACGCCCGCCTTCAGCACGACGAAGCCGCAGGGCTGCTCGCCCTTGAGCTCGTCCTTGACGCCGATGACCGCGCATTCGGCGACGTCGGGGTGGGAGGCCAGGACTTCCTCCATGCCGCCGGTCGAGAGGCGATGGCCCGCGACATTGATGATGTCGTCGGTGCGGCCCATGATGTAAAGATAGCCGTCCTCGTCGATAAAGCCGGCGTCCGCCGTCTTGTAGCAGCCGGGGAATTCGGTGAGATAGCTCTCCTTCATCCGCTCGTCCTGCTTCCACAGCGTCGGCAGGCAGCCGGGAGGCAGTGGCAGCTTGACGACGATCGAGCCCATCTTGCCCGCTCCCACCGGATGGGCGGCCTCGTCCACGATCTGCACGTCATAGCCGGGCATGGCCACGGTCGGCGAGCCATGCTTGACCGGCAGGGCGCCGAGCCCAACCGGATTGCCGGCGATGGCCCAGCCCGTCTCGGTCTGCCACCAATGGTCGATCACGGGCATGCCGAGGATCTGCTCCGCCCAGGCCACCGTGTCCGGATCGGCGCGCTCGCCCGCCAGGAACAGGGTGCGCATGCTCTTCGCGACATTGTATTTCTTGAGATATTCGGCGTTGGGGTCTTCCTTGCGCACGGCGCGCAAGGCGGTCGGCGCCGTGAACAGCGCGGCGACATTATATTCCTCGATCATCCGCCAGAAGGCGCCGGGGTCGGGCGTGCCGACGGGCTTGCCTTCATAGACCACGGTGGTCGCGCCATAGAGCAGCTGACCATAGAGGATATAGGAATGGCCGACGACCCAGCCGACGTCGGACGCCGCCCAGAAAACTTCGCCGGGCTTGATCCCGTAAAGGTTCTTCATGGTCCAGCACAGAGCGACGGCATGGCCGCCATTGTCGCGGACGACGCCCTTGGGGATGCCGGTCGTGCCGGAAGTATAGAGAATATAGAGCGGGTCGGTCGCCGCCATTTCTTCGGGCTCGACCGTGCGCCGCTCGGCCAGCGCCGCCACGACCAGATCGCCCCAGTCGAAATCGCGGCCGCCGATCATTTCGGCCCTTTCCTGCGGACGCTGCAGGATCAGGACTTTCTCGGGCTTGACGGCGGCGAGGCTGATGGCCTCGTCCAGCAGCGGCTTGTATTTGACGACGCGGTTCGGCTCGATGCCGCAGGAGGCGGTGAGGATGACCTTCGGCTCGGAATCGTTGATGCGGGTCGCCAGCTCCTTGGCCGCGAAGCCGCCGAAGACCACGGAATGGATGGCGCCGATGCGGGCGCAGGCCAGGACGCCGATCACGGCTTCCGGGATCATCGGCATATAGACAAGGACACGGTCGCCCTTGGCGACGCCGAAATCCTTGAGAACGGAGGCAAGGGCGTTCACCTCGGCGAGCAGTTGCGCATAGGAATAGGTGCGCTTGATGCCGGTCACGGGGCTGTCGTAGATCAGCGCGGCCTGGTCGGCGCGCCCGTTCTTCACGTGGCGGTCCAGGGCGTTGTAGCAGGTATTGAGCGTACCGTCGGGAAACCAGCGGCCATAGACGCCGGCCTTCGGGTCGAAAACAGTCTGCGGCGGCTTGATCCAGTCGATATCCCGGGCGGCTTCGCCCCAGAAAGCGAGCGGGTCCTTTTTCCAGGCCTGGTAGATTTCTTGATAGCGGCTCGCCATGTTTCGTCGTGCTCCCATTATTATTCCGCGCTTGCGCGCGGCAAATTTCGCGGAAGGTGCGCTGGAAAGGGCGAGAAGTCCAGAATGGGGCGCTCAATCCTTCGGCTAATGACGGCCGCGCGCCGCGAAATCCAGCCCGGGAAATCCGTCCAAAGAAAAACCGCCGGACCTTTCGATCCGGCGGTTTTTCTTTCCGTCAAAAAATTCTCAGTGAACCATTTCCTTGTCGGCGGCTTGCCGCAGCTTCGAAATTTCGTCCTTCAGCACCAGCTTGCGTCGCTTGAGTTCATGCAGCTTGAGCTCGTCGACCGCAGGGTGGAGCTCTTCCTTCTCGATCTCCCGTTGAAGCGCCATGTGGCGGCGTTCGAGTTCGGCGAGATGGCTTTGCAAGGACATGCGCAACTCCTATCGATGCTTGAACGACAGGATTGTGACACGACCACGCGAAGGCGCAAGAGAGAATCTTTTTCCGCGACCGCCCTGAATAGCCGCCGCGTCACCGACGGGCGAGCCCGCAACCGATCGGAAATGTCCAATTCTATCAATGGCGCCCGAGGTCAAGGCGCTGCGCGGAATCGCCCGAGGCAAAGACTCCGCCGCCCTCATCTTGGCCTTGCCCTTGGCGCCTCTCGCGCCCATAATCCGGGTCGCAATGCGCGATTGCGCGCGAGATGGCCAGCAGCGGTTTTCGATGACCAGAGAACTGAGCGAAGAAGAACGGGCCGAATTCGTCATCGAAGTCGAGCGTTTACGACAAGAGCACCGCGATCTCGACACGGCGATCGAGTCGCTCACATCGGTCGGGGCCAACGACCGCCTGCAACTGCAGCGGCTCAAGAAGCGCAAGCTGATGCTGCGCGACCGGATCACCTTCCTCGAAGACACGCTCACGCCGGACATCATCGCCTGACCGGGGAGCGCGCCCAATTCCCGCTTTTCGCGGAAAAGCCGCATTTTTCGGCAAAAACCCGCTTTCCCTTTTGCGCGCGCTTGTTTAGACACGTCGCCTTCCTTCCGTCCGGGTCCGAAACCAAGTGCCGAACACCCAACCTCCCGTCGCGATCATCATGGGCAGCCAGTCCGACTGGACAACCATGCGCCACGCCCGCGAAACCCTCGATTCCCTCGGGGTCAAGGCCGACGTCCGCATCGTCTCGGCCCACCGCACGCCGGATCGGCTCGTGGCTTTCGCCAAGGGCGCGCGCGACGCCGGGTTCAAGGTGATCATCGCCGGCGCCGGCGGCGCCGCGCATCTGCCGGGCATGACCGCCGCCATGACGCCCTTGCCGGTCCTGGGCGTGCCGGTCGAATCCAAGGCGCTGTCGGGCGTGGACTCGCTCTATTCCATCGTTCAGATGCCGGGCGGCGTGCCGGTCGGCACGCTGGCGATCGGCAAGGCCGGGGCGATCAACGCCGCCTTGCTCGCCGCTTCGATCCTCGCCCTGAACGACGACGCGCTTGCGGCGCGGCTCGACGACTGGCGCGAGAAACAGACCTCGACGGTCGCGGAGCGGCCCAAACATGACGACTGAAACGCGACTGGCGCCCGGCGCGCGCATCGGCATCGTCGGCGGCGGCCAGCTCGGCCGGATGCTCGCGCTCGCCGCGGCGCGCCTCGGCCTGTCCTGCCATGTCTATACCGACCGCCAGGACGACCCGGCGATCGAGATCGCCGCCGCGGCGACGGTCGCGCGCTACGACGATCAGGAGGCGCTTGCGCGCTTCGCCCAGGCCGTCGACGTCATCACCTATGAATTCGAGAACATCCCGGCGCAATCGGCCGAATTCCTGGACGCGATCAAGCCGGTGCGCCCCTCGCCCGCCGTCCTCGCCCTGACCCAGGACCGGCTGGTCGAAAAGAATTTCGTCGCGAGCCTCGGCATCGAGGTCGCGCCCTTCGCCCAGGTCGACGACGCCGGCGCCCTGGCGCGGGCCGTCGCCCAGATCGGCCGCCCGTCGATCCTGAAGACCCGGCGCTTCGGCTATGACGGCAAGGGCCAGGCCCTGATCCGCGAAGGGTCGGACCTCGCCGTGGCCTTCCGGTCGCTTGGAGGGCCTCCGTGTATTCTCGAAGGCTTCGTGCCCTTCCTCAGCGAGGTTTCGGTGGTGGCGGCGCGCGGCCTCGATGGCGATTTCGTCGCCTGGGACGTCGGGCTCAACACCCACGAGCACCATATCCTCGCCACCACGACCGTTCCCGCCGGGATCGACGCCGACCTGCGGGCGCGGGCGCGCGACAAGGCCAAACGGATCGCCGAGGCGCTCGACTATGTCGGCGTGCTTGCGGTCGAGATGTTCCTCGTCTCGACGCCGACGGGCAAGCGGCTTCTGGTCAACGAGATCGCGCCGCGGGTTCACAATTCCGGCCATTGGACGCTCGATGGCTCCGTCACCTCCCAGTTCGAGCAGCATGTCCGCGCGATCTGCGGCTTCCCGCTCGGCGTCGCCCGCGCCCACGGCCCGGTCGAGATGATCAACCTGATCGGCGATGACATCCTGCGCTGGCGTGAATTCCTGGGCGTTCCCGGCGCCTGCCTGCATCTCTATGGCAAGTCGGAAGCCCGCCCAGGACGCAAGATGGGCCATGTCACGATCATGAAGAACGCGGAATTTGGCGGCGCGGAACGTGACGAGGACGATCTGACGCGCTAAAAGGCCGCAAATCCCATCGGAAAATCAAAGTGGCCTATCTCTCGACGCGCGGCGAAGCGCCCA
>JAKANG010000038.1 GCA_021812505.1 Pseudomonadota bacterium | reverse complement strand
TGTCTCGCTGGTCGCGCGATTCATCTGGTTGACGAAGGGCTGCGGCGAAATCGAGAAGGCGAAACAGACCACTCGCGCCAGCCATTCGTCGAAGGCGTTTTTCAGCTCCGGCTCTTTGGTCTGAATAAAGGTTTTCGCTACCCCGCCGGGCACGAATTTGGCGCGCCGGCGCCGCGCCTGGTCGCCGGTGAAATAAAGGTCCCAATAATCCTGGAAATTCTTGATCTGGTCCGGCGTCCAGACGTCCGGCACCCCGATCAGGCTCTCGGGAATATTGCCTTCGCTGTAATAGGAGAGCTGGCTCAATTGCCGTTTCAGCCCGATATTGACCGTCGTCATAACCTGCTCGACCGGCGAAAAGCCATAGGCGCGATGGGCGCGGACATTGCGCGGACGATAAAGCAGATCGCGCACGGAATAATCGATCGCCGGCAGGCCTTTGAGGATCTGCTGAAAAGCAACCGGATAAACCAGCTTGCCGTTCTGGACAAAAGGCCGCGGCGTGCGGCCCCAGGCGTCGAGCACCGGTTTTATTGTCGCGCCGTCGAGCGGATGAAGCGCGATCAAAGCGCCGGAGCGGTCGCGCTCGCACCACAGAGCCGGCGCGTCGATGACGAACAGATCTTCAAGAATCATCCGCATCCAGGCGGAAAAATCATGGACGCCGTCGGGACTGGCAAAAAATTTCTCGACCCGCGCAATTTGCGCGGACTCGACGCTCCGGCCCGACTTCGGGCGAATCGTCCAGGTCAGCCGCTCGATCTGATCCTTGCGCGTCTCGATCACCAGCCGCAGCAGATCATAGGCCTCGGCCAGCGCCCGCAGATCGGCGAAGGAGAAGGCCTCATAGGCCCGCGCCGCGACATTGAGATTGTAGCCCGAAGGAAAATCCCACTGCCGCCCGGCGACATCGGCCGGCGCACTCGGCCCTTGTGGTGAAGACGGCCCGAACCAGTCGGCTGCGCCCGCGTCTTCGCCATTGCGCGCGGAAAAAATTTCGACAGGCGAAAGAGACCAGCGAGGCAAGCCCGCGCCGCGTTCGGTCATAAGAAACTCCAATGAATGCTCGTGGCGCGGCCGGGATCAATCCCGCCCGGAACGATCGGCCGTCATTTTGCGATAAAACTCGAAGACCGATGCGCCCTGCTCCTGCTCAAACAGCAGGGCCGACACCGCCCAGACCAGCGCGTCCACCCGGTCGGGAGAGAAACCGGCGCGCGCCCGGTCGAAATCCGGGGTCATCAGGCACATCTGGTCTTCGAGCCGGGCGAAGGTTCCGCAATGGCGCACCCTGCCCTGTTCATAAAGCGCGGCCACCGGCTCGGCGCGGGTGAATTTCCCCCGGCTCGCGCGCACCGCGCGAAAGGCGACATTGGCGTCCACCTGACGGATCAAAGTCTCGATCATCTCGCCGCCGTTGTTCACCTCGGCGACGATGCAGTCGGCGCTGAAATCGCGCAAAGCCGCGACCGCCCGCCCCGCCCAGCCGAGCGGCGTCTCGCCCTGGCGCGACAGATCGGCGAGCACAAAAACCATTCGGTCAGGCGCGAGTCCGGCGACGATCATGCCGCATTCATCGGCCTTTTCCCCGGAAGTCGCCGGCGGGTCGATGGCGACGACGATGCGCCCGAGTTTTGGCGTCTCATCCTTGCCGACATGCGCCGCCTCGATCTGCTCGCGCGACCACAGGGCGCCGGGAACGTCGAGTAGCATATGGGCGTGCAATTCCTGCCTGCCCAATCGCGTCCCCTCATATTTGCGCACCACGCGATCGAGGAAAGTCTCGGCCAGATTGCCAATATTTTCGAAAGTCGAATGTCGCGTCGAAAATGTCAGCGGATCGGCGAGCAGGTCGCGCATCAATTTCGTCGGGCGCGGCGTCGTGGTGACGATCGCCTGCGGCTTCTCGCCAAGCCGCAACCCGAACACCGCCTGATCCCAGGCCTCCGGGTACCTCCAGGCGGCGAGTTCGTCGGCCCACAGCTTCATATGCTGTTTGCCACGCAGCCGCTCTGGCTCTTCGGCCGAAAACAGCAGGCTTTTGGCGCCATTGGGCCATTCGAGCCGGCGTCTGTGCGCGACGTAGCGAGGGCGTTCGTCGCGCGGACACACCGCCAGCACGCCGGATTCGCCCTCAACCATTACGTCGCGCACATCATCGGCGGTCGCGCCGATCAGATTGACCAGGGGAAAGCTGCGCGCCCAATGGCGCACAGTCTCCGCCCCGGTTCGAGTCTTGCCCCAGCCGCGCCCGGCCAGCGGCAGCCAATAGACCCAGTCGCCCGGCGGAACCATCTGCTCGGGGCGCGCCCAGAACGGCCACAGGGTCTTCAGCGATTCCAGTTCGTCGGCGTCGAGCTTCGCGAAAAAGGCCGCGCGCTCGCGCGCGCTCAGCCGCACGAGATCGCGCGCATGGGCGGGCGGTTTGCGCATGGCGGCTATTTCTTCGCCGCCTTGGCTTCACCTTCGGCCCGGCCGCGCGCCAAAGCGTCAAGTTTCTTCAGAAGCGCGTGGCGCGCCTCGTCCAGTGAAACCGCGGCCTCGGCGCCGGCGTCGAGGCCGAGCAGCTTGGCGCGACGGTCCATGATCGACAGCACCCGCGAAATCGCGGCGGCGTCGCCGCCCATCGCCGCCTTGTAATGCGCGGCTTGCAACTGATCGAGCCGCAGCAGTTCAAGCTGGCGCAATTCCCGCGCCGGCTCGTCGCGGCAGGATTTCAGATTCTTGGCGACGATCGCGCGAATCCGGCTCTCGCTGAGGCGAGCGAAGCCGGCCTCCGATAGCTGACCGGAGATTTCCTGGAAAGTCAGCCCGTGCAAGCGCATGTTCAAGATCGCATGATCGCGATCGCCGCAGGACGGAGCCCTTTCCCTATTCTGCGCCCGCGAAACCTGCGCGCCCCTGCTCTTCTTCTGCCAATTGTCGCGTGGGAGGGACGCCATCATTCTTCCAGTTCGTCGGCTTGCCGGAAACAAAAAACCGGCGGCTCCGCTTGGGAGCGCCGGGCGCAAATCGTCAACATGGATATTTCTAGCAAAAGTCGGTCGACCAGTCAATGGGCTTTGATGGGATTTTTCATCTTTTTGGGAAATTTCCCATTCTCCTAAGCCAATCATCCCACTGGGATCCGATGGGCGCATTCAGTTGACGGTAAAACGCCCCGCGAAACGACCGATGATGCGGATGTCGTCCAGCGCCGCCTCATAGGGCGCATAGGACGAATTGGCGGAAATCACCCGCACCCGCATCGGCTCCGAGCCCATGACGATCTGAAGCCTCTTGATCACCAGCCCGAAACCGTCCCACAGCGCGAATATGCCTTCCGGGCTCGGCGTGATGTAGCGCAGGTCGATGAAGACGCGGTCGCCTTCGAACAGGCGCGGCTCCATCGAATCCCCAATCACTTCAAAAACCCTGATGTGACGCGGCGAGGCGTGGAGCACGCCCTGAACGATCGAGGACGGCAGACTCCATTCCGCCGCGATTCCCTCCGCGGCGTAAGAATTGCCTTGCTCGTCATGGACGAAGGCCTCGACCGGCACGCCGCCGCCGCCCGCGCCGGCGCGCACGTCAACCTCGAGAATGGTCGAGCCCGCCTCGGTCGCGCCGTCCACGATTCTTTTGTCCACGCTGGTGTCGAGCCGCCGGCGCGGCGGTTTCTCCGGCGCGAATTCGCCGCCCGCCGTCTCGGCGCCGGTCAGAAGCCAGTCGAGCGAACGGCCCAGCGCCGCCGCCAGCTTGTTGAGCGCCGGCAAAGAACCGCCGCGCCCGCGCTTCAGCGCGTCGCGGACATAGGTCTCGCCCAGGCCGGCGAGTTTCGACAGGCCTTTCATGTCGAGGCCCTGCCGCTCCATCTCGGCTTTCACGCGGTTGCGAATATTTTCATCCATGATGGGAATCATCCCATATTAACTTTAAGCCCGCTAGAGGGAATTTGCCCATTGACAGCCCAGCGATGTTCCTTTTATGTTCTCTTTCGCTGCGCAGTCAAGTTCTCCCTTCTCAACCTTTCAAGGCGGCCATGACTTTCCCCGCGCCCTTCCGTGTCTTTTCGCCCTTCTCCTCCACCACCATCCTCGTGCCGCGCGCCGGCGCCCGGCCTTTGCGGGTCGAAACCGTCAAGCCGCGCCCCGCCGCGCCGAAAACCGGCTCGTTCGGTCTCTGCGCCGAGCCCCGCCCGGCCGCGCGAACGATCACGGTTCATGTTCCCGCGCCGCCGCCGGCGTCCGTGCTCTATGTCCCGACCCCGAAAGGCCTGGTGCGCTCGGAAGCCTACGAGGAATGGCTCGACCAGGCCGCGCGCCGGCTCAACGCCCAGAAGCCGGGCCGCATCGGCGCGGCTTATGCGCTGAAGGTCGTCGCGTCGCGCAACGCCCGAACCCGCCAGTTCGGCGCGCTGGAGCGCCCTCTGGTCGAGCTTCTCGCCCGCTGCCGGGTCATCCGACGCGGCCTGTCGCCAGAGCATTTCAGCGCAAGCTATGGCGCCGGCGCCGAATTGACGCTGACCGTGAGCGACTTTCTCTCCGCCTGACCTTTCCTCAAGCTTCCGAGCGCCAAATGAGCAGACCGCGCAAGTGCAAAATCACCCTGCCCCGACTCGCCTCCCTCGAAACGCCGTCGCGCGAAAGCGCGCGACGCGCTTTGCAAAAATTCGAGCGCGCCGGCGCCCGCGCCCCCCAGGCGCCCAGCGTCGAACGACTGTTGCGGGCCGGCGGCGCCGCGCGTGTCGAGACCTTTTCCGAAGCGGTGGAAATTTCGCGCGGCGACAAATTCGTCACCGAGACGGTCGATTGCGTTCGCATGCGGCTCGATGACGGGCCGCTGGCCCGGCTGCGCGACCGCAACCAGCTCGACCGCGCCGACAAGGCCCGAAATTTCGCCCTCGCCCAGGCCGGCGAGAAATATCGCGAAATTTTTTTTCGCGCCGGCCTCGATCCCCTGCGCACCCTCGATCCATCGCGGGAGGTCAACGCGGCTTTTTCCCCCAACGGCATGTGGCGTTGCGAGAGCCAGATCGAGAATCTGCAGAAGTTCCGCGCCGCGCGCGAGGCAATCCCCCAGGATTTCCGCGAACCGCTGGCCGCGATCGTGCTCGAAGACCGCGAGATCGTCGATGTCGGCCGCGAGATCGGCGCTTATAAGGACGCCAAAATGGCCGGCGCCGTCGCCCTCTTCATCCTGCGCCGCGGCCTCGCCGCCCTCGCCCGCCACTACCGGCTTATCTCTCCCTCCGCGGCCATCTAAGGCCGCTCCAATCGCCGCGTCAGTTCACGCGCGAAAAGCAGTTCGCGCGTGAACGGCCCCGCCGCGGAAACCTTTACTCCGGTAGCCCGCGCAAGACCTTCGCTGCCAAACCGGGCGCGGATCGATTCCTCCACCCACGCCCTTTCCTGCGCCGCGCGGCGCGTCAGAAACGCGCCGCTGCGCTCCGCCCAGGCTCGGTGATCGGCCAGGGCCTGGTGCAACTCCTCCATGCCGTCGCCGCGCGCCGCCGAGACCAGGATCACCGGAACCCGCCAGTCGTCGTCGCGCGCATACAGGGTCAGCGCGCCCTGGACTTCGCTTCTGGCCCGGCTGGCGGCCTCGCCCATATCGGCCTTGGTGACGAGGACGATATCGGGCAGCTCCATCACCCCCGCCTTCATGAACTGCAGGGAATCGCCCGAACCCGGCTGGACGCACAGTATCACTGTGTCCACGGCGAAGGAGATATCGGCTTCGGACTGGCCGATGCCGACGCTTTCGATCAGCACCCGGTCAAACAAGGCGCGCATCAGGGCGGTGGCGGCGATCGTCTGGTCGGACAAGCCGCCGAGCCGGTCGCGCGCGGCCATGGAGCGCACGAAAACGCCCTGGTCTTCGGGGTCGGTCGCCATGCGCGCGCGGTCGCCCAGCAGCGCGCCGCCGGTGCGCCGCGACGAGGGATCGACCGCGATCACCCCGACCGTCTCCCCGCGTCCGCGCCAGTCGCGCAGCAGCGCATTGGTCAGCGTCGATTTGCCGACCCCCGGCGGTCCGGTCAGCCCCGCCACATGGGCCCGGCTTTGCGCCAGCGCGGCGTCGAGTAATCGGGCCAGTTCCGCCGTCCCCTCATGGGTCTCGATCAGCGCCAGCGCCCGTGAAAGCCCGCGCTTGCCGGCTGCGGCGATGCTTTGGAGATCGGGAACAGGCGCGGGCATCAGACCTCGAAGAACAGGGTCACTCGCCCGTCGCATGCAAAACCACCTCGCGCTTATGCGCGGCGCGGCGGTGCTCGAACAGGTAAATCCCCTGCCACGATCCGAGCAGCAGCTCGCCGTCGGCGAAGGGAATGGTCAGGCTCGCCGGCGTCAGCGCCGAGCGCAGATGCGCCGGCATGTCGTCGGGGCCCTCGTTCTCATGACGATAGAGGCCACGCCCTTCCGGCGCGATACGGTCGTAAAAGGCGAGCAGATCGTCGCAGACGGAAGGATCGGCGTTTTCCTGAATCAGCAGCGACGCCGAAGTGTGACGGCAGAAAACGGTCATCTGCCCGAGCGACAGGCCGCTGGCGCGCAAGAAATCGCGCGCTTCGCGGGTGAACTCGAAAAGCCCGCGCCCTCCCGTCGCAATCGAGATTTTTTGCTGAGCCTGGCGCATGGACGACCCTTCGTGACGAGCGGGATGCGGCCCCGCCACCCCGCAAAGCGGGGAGAGGGGGCGACAACGCCGCAGGATTCGGACGGTTTACGCCGTCGAGCGCGCCATCTGGCCGAGCGCCGCCTGGGCGGCCGCCAGACGCGCGATCGGCACGCGATAGGGCGAACAGGACACATAGTCCAGCCCGGTCTTCTCGCAGAAAACAATGGAGGCGGGATCGCCGCCATGCTCGCCGCAAATGCCGAGCTTGATCTTGTCCCGCGTCTTCCTGCCGCGCTCCGCCGCAAGCGCCACCAATTCGCCGACGCCCTCCTGATCGAGCGAAATGAACGGGTCCTGCGGCAGAATGTTCTTCTGGACATAGGCGCCGAGGAAGGAGCCGGCGTCATCGCGCGAAATGCCGAGGGTCGTCTGAGTCAGGTCGTTGGTGCCGAAGGAGAAGAATTCCGCCGTTTCCGCGATTTCGCCGGCGCGCAAGGCCGCGCGCGGCAATTCGATCATCGTGCCGACATGATAGGGCAGGCTCACGCCGGTTTCCTTGGCCACCGCCGCCGCCATGGCGTCGATGCGCTCCTTGACCAGATCGAGTTCGCGCTTGGAGAAGACCAGCGGCACCATGATTTCCGGAGTCACCGTCTCGCCGGTCTTCCTTTGCGCCTCGACCGCGCCCTCGAAAATCGCGCGGGCCTGCATTTCCGCGATCTCCGGGAAGGCGATGGCGATGCGCACGCCGCGGAAGCCGAGCATGGGGTTGAATTCATGCAGTTCGTCGGCGCGGCGTTTCAGCTTTTGCGGATCGGCGCCGGTCGCCGCCGCCACTTCCGCGATTTCCTCCGCCGTATGCGGCAGGAATTCATGCAGCGGCGGATCGAGCAGGCGGATGGTCACCGGCAGGCCGTGCATGATTTCGAACAGGGCCGCGAAATCGCCGCGCTGCATCGGCAGGATTTTGGCCAGCGCGGCGCGGCGGCCCGCCTCGTCGTCGGCGAGGATCATCTCGCGCACCGCGACGATGCGGTCATTGTCGAAGAACATATGCTCGGTGCGGCACAGGCCGATGCCCTCGGCGCCGAACTGGCGCGCGACGCGCGCGTCATTCGGGGTGTCGGCGTTGGTGCGCACCTTCATCCGGCGCTCGGCGTCCGCCCAGCCCATCAGCACCGCGAAATCGCCTGAAAGCTCGGGCTGGAGCATCGGCACGGCGCCGTCCATCACCTGGCCGGTCGCGCCGTCGATGGTGATGAGGTCGCCCTTGGCGAAGGTCTTGCCCATGGCGGTCATGGTCTGGGCGGCGTAATCCACGCGCACCGTTCCCGCGCCGGAGACGCAAGGCTTGCCCATGCCGCGCGCGACCACCGCCGCGTGCGAGGTCATGCCGCCGCGGGTGGTGAGGATGCCTTCGGCGGCGTGCATGCCGTGGATGTCTTCCGGCGAGGTCTCGACACGCACCAGAATGACCTTGTGGCCAGCTCCCTTCAGCGCCTCGGCCTCGTCGGACGAAAAGACGATCTCGCCGCTCGCGGCGCCGGGCGAGGCCGGCAGCCCGGTCGCCACGATCCTGCGCTCG
>JAKANG010000037.1 GCA_021812505.1 Pseudomonadota bacterium | reverse complement strand
CGCCGGTTCCCGGCTCGTTGCGGCCGGGATTGTCGGCGAGTTGGATATGGCCGATGCGCGCGAATTCGCGCGTCATCGTGTTCGCCAGATCGCCTTCCATGACCTGGGCGTGATAGATGTCATATTGCAATTTCAGGTTTCTCGCCGCGGCCGCGTCGAGCAGGGCGAAGCCAAAGCTCGGGCGATCGACGAAAAAACCCGGAATGTCGTGACTGTTGACCGGCTCCAGCAGCAGGCCGATTTTTTCCGCCGCGAGCTTTTCGGCCGCATATTGCAGGTTTTCCACCAGAACGCCGCGCGCCGCGTCCGCGCTCACGCCCTTAGGCAGGACGCCGGACAGGCAGTTGACCTGCGGGCAGTTCAACGCCTTGGCGTAGTCGATGGCCTTTTCGACGCCGTCGCGGAATTCCTGCACGCGATCGGGATGGCAGGCGATGCCCCGCTCGCCCGCCGCCCAGTCGCCTGCCGGCAGATTATGGAGCGCCAGGGCGAGGCCATTGTCCTTGAGCGCCGCCGCGACCTGTTCTTTCGGGAAGTCGTAGGGAAACAGGAATTCGACGGCCTTGAAGCCGGCGTCCGCCGCGGCCTTGAACCGCTCCAGGAACGGCGTTTCATTGTACAGCATGGTCAGATTGGCGGCGAATTTCGGCATCGGGGCTTTCCTTGGAGCTTTCTCGGCGGCGTGTTTCGAATCGGATCAGCGTTTGTCGGCGAAGGCGTCGGCCTCTTGCCTTTGCGCCGGCGCGGCGGGCGCGAAATCCTCGCTTTTGCGGAGCGACAGGTTCGGGTCGAGGCACAGGATGTCCTCGAACTCGTTGACGTTATGAATTTCGGTTCCCATCGAAATATTGGTGACGCGCTCCAGGATGAACTCCAGAACCACCGGAACCTGATGCTCGTCCATCAGCGCCTTGGCGCGGGCGAAGGCCTCCTTGAACTCGTTGGGCGTCTTGACGCGGATCGCCTTGCACCCCAGCCCCTCCGCCACCGCGACATGATCGACGCCATAGCCGGGAACGGCGTCGCCTTCCGCCGTGGCGTTGATGTTCTCGAAGGCGAGGCTCACTTCGAAATCCATCGAAAAGCCGCGCTGGGCCTGACGGATCAGGCCGAGATAGGAATTGTTCACGACGATATGGAGATAGGGCAGCTTGTGCTGCGCCCCGACCGCCAGTTCCTCGATCATGAACTGGAAATCGTAATCGCCGGACAAAGCCACGATCTTCCTGTCGGGATCGGCCGCGCGCACGCCGAGCGCCGCCGGCAGGGTCCAGCCCAGCGGCCCAGCCTGGCCGCAGTTGATCCAGTTGCGCGGCTCATAGACATGTAGGAATTGCGCGCCGGCGATCTGCGACAGGCCGATGGTGGTGACATAGCAGGTGTCGCGGTCGAGACATTCGTTCATTTCCTGATAGACGCGCTGGGGTTTGAGCGGAACCTGATCGTAATGGCTCTTGCGCAGCATGTTGTTCTTGCGATGCCGGCAGGAGGCCGCCCAGGCGCCGCGGTCCTTCAGCCTGCCGGCCGCCTTCAGTTCGCGCGCGGCCTCGATGAACAGTTTCAACGCGGCGCGGGCGTCGGAGACGATGCCGTAATCCGGCCCGAACACGCGTCCGATCTGGGTCGGCTCGATGTCCACATGGATGAATTTTCGGCCCTTGGTATAGACCTCGATCGAGCCCGTATGACGATTGGCCCAGCGGTTTCCAACGCCAAAGACGAAATCGGAGTCGAGGAAAGTGGCGTTGCCGTAGCGATGGCTGGTCTGCAAGCCGACCATGCCGGCCATCAGAGGATGGTCATCGGGAATGGCGCCCCAGCCCATCAGGGTGGGAATCACCGGAACGCCGGTCAGTTCGGCGAATTCGACCAGGAGATCACTGGCGTCGGCGTTGATGACGCCGCCGCCGGCGACGATCAGGGGCCGCTCCGACTCGTTGAGCATGTCTAGCGCCTTGCGCGCCTGCTGCAAGGTCGCGGCGGGCTTATAGACCGGCAGGGGCTCATAGGTGTCGATGTCGAATTCGATCTCGGACATCTGCACGTCGAGCGGCAGGTCGATCAGCACCGGGCCCGGGCGGCCCGACCGCATCAGATGAAAGGCCTGCTGGAAGACGCGGGGAACCAGCGCCGGCTCGCGCACGGTCACCGCCCATTTGGCGACCGGCTTGGCAATGGCCTCGATGTCGACGGCCTGGAAATCCTCCTTGTAGAGCCGCGCGCGCGGCGCCTGGCCGGTAATGCACAGGATCGGAACCGAATCCGCCGCCGCGGCGTAGAGGCCGGTGATCATGTCGGTTCCGGCCGGGCCGGAGGTGCCGATGCAGACGCCGATATTGCCCGGTCTGGCCCGGGTATAGCCATCGGCCATGTGCGAAGCGCCCTCGACATGGCGGGCGAGAACGTGACGGATCGAGCCGCGCCGGCGCAGCGCAGCGTAAAGGGGATTGATCGCGGCGCCGGGCACGCCGAAGGCGACCTTCACGCCTTCGCGCTCCAGCACCGCCACGGCGGCGTCCATCGCATTCATCTTCGGCATGGCGTTCTCCCGGCACGAAATGGTCGTGGATGTTCTATCGCACGACTGGGCAAGATTTCGAGATGGCTTCCACGATATGGAAGTGCAGGCAAATCATTTCGTCAAAACAAATTGTTGTGCATTTTCAACACGCTGCTTTCCGGCGATTTCCGGCGACAGGGCACAAGAATTCCCGTATCGTGGAAAAATAGCGCGAGTCGCTTGAAGATCATGAGGAAAATATTTTCCAGAGTCGTTGGAGACAAGACAGGAAATGGCGCGACAACCCGCGGTGAAAGGCCGGCGCAAGGTGAAACACGGCGCGGGCGAGGCGAAAAGCGGCTCCGATCAGGTGCAGTCGCTGGCGCGCGCCCTGTCGCTGATCAACCGGATCGCCGAGGCTCCGGATGACGGGGCGACGCTCACCGAACTGGCCCAGCAGGTCGGCCTGCCGCCTTCGACCGCACACCGGCTCCTTCTCACGCTGGAACAGGAACGTTATGTCCGCTTCAACCACGACCGGCGTATCTGGACCATCGGCGTCCAGGCTTTTGTCACCGGTTGCGGCTTCATCAAGACCCGCAGCCTTGCGGCGCTCGCCCGGCCGCACCTGCGCCGGCTGATGGAGGACTGCGGCGAGACGGTCAAT
Organism: Pseudomonadota bacterium; assembly: GCA_021812505.1. The sequence goes on along the minus strand of JAKANG010000037.1, from coordinate 5,030 downwards.
CTCGCCATCGAGGACCAGGGCGAGGCGGTCTATCTCGCACAGGTCGAATGCCGGCAGATGATGCGGGTTTTCGCTCGGCCCGGCTCGCGCGTGCCCATGCATTGCTCGGCGGTGGGCAAGGCGATTTTTTCCGCGACCTCCGACAAGGCCATCGCCAAAATCCTCCACCGCCACGGCATGCCCCGGATCACGCCGAAGACCATCACGACGCCCTCGGCCCTGCGCGCCGAACTCGAAAAGATCCGCGCCCAGGGCTATGCGCTCGACGACGAGGAACATGCGGTGGGACTGCGCTGCATCGCCGCGCCGATTTTCGACGAAACCGGCGACGTGATCGCCGCCGTCTCGGCCTCCGGCCCGATGGCGCGCATCGAAGAGGACCGTATCGCGCCGCTCGGCCGGATGGTCGCCGAGAGCGCGCGCGCCATCTCGTTCGAGATGGGCGCCTCGGCCTCGCAATTCAGCAAGGCGCGAAAGGCCTGACCACGTCTGAAAAAACAGGAGAAGGACCACCATGCCGCGCATTCGCTTCGATTTCGAATCGCTCGCGCTCGAGGCCGAACTGCTCGACACGCCGACGGCCAAGGCGATCGCGGAAAAACTCCCCTATGAGGCGCGGGCGATGACCTGGGGCGAGGAAGTCTATTTCGACGTTCCCGCCCGCCTGAAACGCGAGGCGAACGCGCGCGATGTGGTCACGCCGGGCGAAATCGCTTTTTGGCCCGACGGACCGGGCATCGCCATAGGTTTCGGCCCCACGCCGATCAGTCAGGGCGGCGAATGCCGCCTCGCCAGCCCCTGCAACATTTTCGCCCGGGCCACATCGGACGTGAAGGTCTTGAACAAGGTCCGTCCGGGGACGCGAATCAGGATCAGTCTGGTTGCGTAAGCCGCCCGGCGGTCTCGGGCGCAATCCCGCGATCTTAAGCTACCCATTTGAACTTGAAACTACTTTTCATCTCGTTGGAACCAATCTGATAATCGCGGGTTGATGCGATATGAACCGCTCCCCTCCCACAGGGAAGGTTTATGAAGCGCGCCGTTTCGAGCGCGATGACCGCGCCGAACCGGCTCAAAGGGAGGTCAGAATGGGCAAGAAATTCTTGATCCTGGCGATGAGCCTCGGCCTGTCGATGGTCGGAACGGCCGCTTTTGCTGGTCGCCTGGTCGACGGCGCCCTCGGCGCGGGCGCGGGCGCGATCGTCGGCGGCCCGGTCGGCGCCGTGGCGGGCGGCGTGATCGGCTATACCGCGGGCCCGACGATCGATTGCGGCCTGCGCGGCGGCTGCCGCCATCACGTCCGCTACCGCCATCACTATCGCTATAACCATCAGCAATAAGCGATGGCGCCGGTCAGAACTCGACCGAAGGTCGCGAAGCGCCTCCGGCCGCGTCGTCATGCGGCCCCGCCGGCGCATCTTCCGGCGGCGGGCGATTTCGGCTAGCTTAAATCATGGGCGACCGGCGAGTCGCTCGAAGAAAAAAAATTGTGGGGGCGCCAAATGACGGTGAATGAAGGAGTTCCGGATCGCGCTTTGCGCATAATCGTCGGCATGGTCCTGATCGCCCTGGTTTATACCGACAAGATCGGCATGTGGGGCTGGATCGGCGTCGTGCCTCTGGTGACCGGCGCGGTCGGCGTTTGCCCGCTTTACAGCATTCTCGGCGTCAGCACCTGCCCAGCGAAAAAGTAAATCCGGGCCGAGACGCCGCCGCCCCGCCGCCCTCGCGCGCGGGGCGGCGCGGCGCCCGGACTTAGTGTCCGTTCTGCGCGGCCCTGACCTGGGCGACGACCTTTTTGAACTCGTCGTAATTCAGCGCGGCCGCGACCTTGAACGGTCCGATCAAAAAGACCGGCGTTCCCTCCAGCCCGAGGGCCTGCGCCTGGTCGTTGTTGCGCTTGATCAGCGCGGAAATATCCGCCTCATGCGTCTTGAGATCGGCCTTGAGCCGATCCATGTCGACGCCTGAACCCTTTACCGCCGCCAGCATCGCGTCCTCGCCGTTGCGGCGGCCGGGCACGGCCATCAGCGCATCGTGAACCCGCTCGTATTTGCCCTGATATTCCGCGGCCAGCGCCAGATGCGCGCCATAGACCGAGGCTTCGGTGAGGATCGGCCAATCCTTGTAGACCAGCCGGATATGGCCATCGGTCCTGACCAGTTTCTCCAGCTCCGGCGTCGCCTTTTTGCAGAAGGGGCAGTTATAGTCGAAAAAGGCGACAATGGTAACGTCGCCCTTGGGGTTGCCGCCGACGGGCGCCGCGGGATCGTTGAGGATCGCCTCGACGTCGATCTTGCGCTGCTCGGCGCGGGCGGGCGCGGCTGCGTGAAGCGCCAGCCCCGCGCCGAGCGCGGCCAGACGAAGAAGAAAGCGGCGGTTCATGAACAAGCTCCGGGGTTGGATGCGCGATGACTCGCGACGCAAAGTGGGCGATAAGACGCTTGGAGTCCATGGCCCATGTCGCACGGCGCGGCGGCGCCCGATCGGCGTACGGAAGAACCCTCCTAAAAACGGGCTATGGGGGCTGGGAGTCCGCCCCCCCACATCGTCCGGCTGTCGCGCTCGGCTTTTGCCGCCGGGCGGCGCACGTCGAAGGTTCGGGCGCCCTGGGCCGGGTCCATCGGCGCCAGCCAGGGCGAGGCGGCGAGCGTGGCCTGGGCGTCCGCCCGGCCCGCTCGCCAGCGCGCTTCCATCGCCTGCCGGCTGAAGTCGAAATCCTTGGCAGGCCCCTGCGGGGCGCCGGGACGATAGATCAGATGCGCGATGTCCATGGTGGTGACGCAGCCGAAATCATAAAGCCATTTCGCCGAAGGTAGCTCGCGCAATTCCAGCGGCAACAGCTCCCACAGCTCGTTGATGTTGTGGCGCACGTCGTGCTCGCGCCGGATTGTGTCGGTCACGGCGCGGGTGCGGCTCGAATAACGGATGTCCTTTTCGCGTTCCGCGACCTCGGCGAGATTCTCGGGCGCGCGACCCTGCGCGGAAAACAGGTCCACCTGGAAGACCAGCCGACTGCGGCGCGGGACGCTTTCGATGACATATCGCAGCGGCGTGTTGGAGACGAGCCCGCCGTCCCAAAATCTTTCGCCGCCGATTTCGATCGCTGGAAAACTCGGCGGCATGGCCCCGCTCGCCATCACATGCTCGGGCGCGATCTTCATCCGGGCGTTGTCGAAGTAGACGAAATTTCCGGTCTCGATTTCGACCGCACCGACCGAGAAGCGGGGTTCGCCGCTGTTGATCCTGTCGAAATCGACCAGACGTTCGAGCGTCGAACGCAGCGCCCCCGTGTCGTAAAAACTCGTCGCGTCCCGGTCGAACCACAACTCCAGCGGCAGCCGCGGGGTGAAAAAGCCGCTCCGCCCGAACATGATCGCGGTCGCCTGCGCCACAGCCGCGCCCACCAAGCCCATGGACGGCCATGCCGGTAAGGCCGGGGTCGTCACTTCGCTCCAGAAGGCGCGCAGCCGCTCCACCCGTTGTTCCGGCGCGTTGCCCGCGATGATCGCGGCGTTGATCGCGCCAATCGAAATGCCGGCGATCCAGTCCGGGAGATATTCGCTCGCCGAAAGCGCCTCATAGACGCCAGCCTGATATGCGCCCAGCGCCCCCCCGCCCTGAAGCACAAGGGCGACCATCTTGTCATAGGAGGCAGGCCGCGCGGGCGGTTGTCTGGTCATCGGAAACTCCCGCCCTGGTTCAGGGGAAGCGACTGTTCAGCCCAGATCCTCGGGGGTCGCCGGCATGGGCATGATTTCGACGCCGTCGTCGAGCAAGGCGCGGGCCTCTTCGGGCGAGGTCTGTCCGCGGATCGGGCGTTCGGGCGCCTCGCCGTCGTGAATGCGCCGGGCCTCACGCGCGAATTCAGCGCCGACATCCACGGTGGCCGCGACGATCTTCTGGTGCAGCTCGCGCGCCATATCGCGCAAGCCGCGGTCGGCCGCGCCGAGCAGGGCGACATTCTGTTTCGGCGCCTTCGCCGGGACGCCGACCGCGCGCGCCACCGCCGGCGCCATCACCGCCTTGGCGATGTCGGTCCCGTTGCAATAGGGGCAGGAGACGAGCTTGTTCGCGATCTGGAAATCGTAGGATTCGTTGCTGGCGAACCAGCTTTCGAATTCATGGCCATTGGCGCAGACGAGGGCGAAGCGGATCATGGCTGGCCTCAATCCGCCAGAAGAGGATCGAGTTGGCCTTCGTAATCCAGGTCGTGAAGATCGTCGCAGCCGCCGACATGGCGGCCGCCGATGAAAATCTGCGGCACCGTCGTCCGCCCCTTGGCGCGCTCGACCATTTTCGGGCGCAGGGACGGATCGAGGTCTACCCTGATTTCCTCAAAAGCGGCGCCCTTCTTGTTCAACAGCGCCTTGGCGCGGATGCAATAGGGGCAGGTCGCGGTGGTGTAGATTTCGATCTTTTTCATGACGCTTTTTTAATTCGGTCAAGGCTTGCGGGCAATACGGAGATTCGTCACATCGTGATCACCCGGGCGAAAACCAGCGCGTCCACCCTTTCCGCCCCCGCGCGCAGCAGGACGCGGGCCGCCGCGTTCAATGTCGCGCCCGAGGTCATGACGTCGTCCACCAGGACGATTCTGCGCCCTTCGGCGTCGATTTTGCGGGTTTCCGGCACGACGAAGGCGCCCTGGATGTTCTGCGCGCGCAGGCGGCGGGTAAGCCCGACCTGCGGCGGCGTCGGTTTTACGCGCAACAACAGTCCGGTTTCGACCGGCACGGCCGAAACCTTTTCGATGCCCCGCGCCAGAGCCGCCGCCTGGTTGAAGCGCCGGTGCGCCAACCGCGTCCGATGCAGCGGGATCGGGACCAGCATGTCGGCGTCCGAGAGCAGTTCGGCGCCGGCGCGCGCCATCCACAAGCCCATCGGCCCGGCCAGTTCGTCGCGGTCGGAATATTTCAGGCGATGGACGAGGCGCCGCGCCGGCCCGTCCTCGAAGCGCGCCACCGCCCGCGCCCGCGCGAAAACCGGCGGATCGGCGAGCGCGGCGGAGGAAATCGTCCGCCCCCCCG
>JAKANG010000036.1 GCA_021812505.1 Pseudomonadota bacterium | reverse complement strand
TGGGGCGGGGAATGCGCGGCGCGCAAGCTCGGCGCGCCGGAGGACTATCCCCGCCGCGCGGCGAAGAAGCCGCGCCCGCTGCGGCGCGGCGCGGTCTTCGTCCTGCGCCGCGCTGATGGCGCATTCCTGACGCGAACCCGCCCGCCGCGTGGCCTGCTCGGCGGCATGGAGGAATTTTTCGGCACGGACTGGCGCGTCGATCAGGCGCCGGACTGGTCGGCGCCGCCCCCCGGCTTCGCGCCTTTCGTCGGCGTCAATTGGGCCAGGGCCGGTGAGGTTGACCATGTTTTCACGCATTTTTCGCTGAAGCTCTCTGTTTTCGTCGGCGCCGCGCCGCGCGGCGCGGCGGCGCCCGAGGGCGGGCGCTGGCGAAAGCCCGCCGAGATGAAGGAAGCCGCGCTGCCGAGCGTGATGCGCAAGGCCGAGGCCTTGGCAGGGAAATTCCGCGGCTGAATTTTCGCGCGGCGGGCTTGCCTGCCGCGCGGATCCGTCCATGATGCGCGGAAACCGGAGGCTTGCATGGCCAGGAAGCGTGGCGACAGACCGGAAGTGGAATTGACCGAAGGGGCGATCCGCGTCGTCTGGCGTGGACGCACCCGCACCATCCTGCCGGCGACGGCGCCGCCGAGCAGCGAAGAGGCGGCCGATTTCATCGTCGCCCTGGACGACGTTGTCTGCTGGGATCCCCCGGACGACGACACCGAAATCAAGATGGACGAATTGCAGAAAATTCTCGAAGCCATCGACGAGGCTTTCGACCGCCTCGGCCTCGAGGTCGCCTATGACTGACGGGCTCCCCAGGCTGGAGGCGGGTTGCCAAAAAGGGTTGGCGCGCGCTCGCGGAGACGATTTGCAATGAAATGGGAAGATTTTCGGCAGTCCGACAATATTGAAGATCGTCGCGACGAAGGTCCGATGATGGCCGGCGGCGGCTCGTCAGGCCAGTTGGGGCTTGGCGCGATCATCGTCCTCGGCGTGATCGGCTATGCGTTGGGAATCGACCCGCGCGTTCTGATCGGCGGCGCCGAAATGGTCAACCAGATGGGCGGGCGCTCGCAGCAGCAACAGGCTGCGCCCCAGGGCCATATCGGCGCGCCCAAGGACCAGATCGGGCGATTCGTCTCCGCGATCCTGGCCGAGAACGAGGATGTATGGAGCGATGTCCTTCCCGCCCAGACCGGCGTGAAATTCAAGCCGGCGCCGATCGTGCTGTTCAACGGCGCGACCCGCTCCGGTTGCGGCGCGGCGCGATCGGCCATGGGGCCGTTCTATTGCCCGCTCGACGGCAAGATCTATCTGGACACCTCCTTCTTCCGCGACATGCAGACGAAATTCGGCGGCGGCGGCGATTTTGCCTATGCCTATGTCATCTCACACGAAATGGGCCATCACATTCAGGATCTGCTCGGCATCCTGCCCAAGGCCCAGGCCGCGCAGCAAAACGCCTCGTCACAGGCCAAGGCCAACGCGATTTCGGTGCGCATCGAATTGCAGGCGGATTGCCTCGCCGGCGTCTGGGCGGCCAACGCCAACCAGAAATGGCAGGTGATCGAACCGGGCGATGTGGAAAAGGCGGTCGCCACGGCGCAGGCCATCGGCGACGACCGCCTGCAGAAATCCGCGCGCGGCTATGCCGTGCCGGATTCCTTCACCCATGGCAGTTCGGCCCAGCGCGTGCAATGGCTGGAGCGCGGCCTGCAGTCAGGCAAGGTGTCGTCCTGCAATACGTTCTCGCAGGCGAATTAGGCGGGCGCCCGGCCGGGCGATGCCAGTTCGAAACCTGAAAATTCGAAAGCCGGCGCCACGACGCAGGAAGCCAGCGTCCACGCGCCGAGGCTTTCCGCCGCCTGCCAGACGTCTTTAGGGACGACGGCCTGAAGCGTTTCTCCGGCGCCGAGGTTGGGGCCGAGGCGGAGGCGCTCTTGTAGCCCTGCTGCGCCGCGTTCGAGCCGCAAGGGCGCGCCCGCCTGCCAGATCCAGAGTTCGGCGGCGTCCACGCGATGCCAGTGCGAGCGTTCGCCCGCCGCAAGCAGGAAGAAAATGCTGGTGGCGGCGCCGCGTCCGCCGCCTTGTGGCGCGTCGCGCCAGATCTCGCGATAGGCCCCGCCTTCCGGGTGGGGCATGAGCCCGAGCGCCTCGCGCACGGCCCGCGCCGGAAGCGTCGCATCAAGCAGGTCGATCATGCCAATTATTCCGCCGCGTGGACCGCCGCCTGCTTGCGGATCGTTTCGTCGCGTTTTTTGCGGGCCAGCGCGGCCTCGCCGCCGGTCGTGGCGTGATAGAGCGCCATTTCCTCGAATTCCTGTTCGCCGTTCCTGGCGACGGCGACGTCCGTATAGGCCTCGCGGTCTGGCGCCGCCATGGCGTCGTGCATGAACCGGTCGAATTTGCGAACCGTCCGCCAGTAGCCGACGGCCTTGCGGACCGTCTCGAACGCATAGCGGGGATAGAAGAGGAGCGGATTTTCCAGCTTCATGCCGGGACGGCGGTCCCTGCGGAATTTCATCCGCAAGGCTCCGCCCTCCAGCGGATGCACCCCTTCATATTTGATCATGAGGTGGAACATCAGGAGCTTGGACCGCAGCGACTTGATCGAACGCAGGCCGTGAACGGCGGAGCGGCGCATGACCGTCTTCACATGGTCGTCCGTGTAATAGGCGGCCCAGGCGGAGCGATAGGCCTCGTCCCATTCGGCGTCCGACATTTTCGCATGATGGGTGACGCGATGGTTCAAGTCATATTTGTTGAGGTCCGGGTCCATCCACACGCCCTGAGCGAGCTGGCGCTGGTGGTCCTCGGAGCCAGGCAGGGGCGTGAGGAAGAAGAATTCGAGAATATCGAGCGGCAGTTCGCGCTTGATGATCTCGACGTCGCGCAGGATGCTTTCCTTGGTGTCGGCGGGAAAGCCCAGAATATAGCCGGCGGCGGTATGGGCGCCGTGCTCGCGCCATTTCTGCAGCATGGCGCGGTATTCGGTGATCTTGTTCTGGCGCTTCTTGGCCTCGATCAGATTGTCCGGATTGATGTTCTCCAGCCCGATGAAGACCCGGTTGGCGCCGGCGCGGGTCGCCTTCTCGATGAAATTCGGAATCTTGTGGCAGAGCGTATCGACCTGGATGGTGAAGCCGAAGACCATGCCTTCCTCTTCGCGCAGCTTGATGATGCGGTCGAAGAGCTGTTCCCATTGGGCGTTGCGGGCGAAATTGTCATCGGTGATGAAGAAGCGGTTCACGCCCTGAGCCTGGTTCTCGCGCAGGATGCGTTCGAGGTCGTCGGCGTTGCGGAAGCGGCTCTTGCGGCCCTGCACATTGATGATGGTGCAGAATGAACATTGATAGGGACAGCCGCGCCCGAAATCGAGGCTCGACAATTTGCCCATGGTGCGGCGCACCCGCGCGCGCGGCAGGATCGGCAAGGGCTCGCCTTCGAGCGAGGGCAGGTCGTTCAGGTAATTGTAAAGCGGCTGGAGCTTGCTGGCAAAGGCGTCCTTCAGGAAGTCGTCGAGGCGGCCGTTTTCCGATTCGCCCGCGAAAAGCGAGATGCCGAGCGCCTGCGCCTCACGGATTTCGGGCGGAAGTTCGGGCAGCATGGCGAGGCAGCCGGAAACGTGGAAACCGCCGATCCCGACGCGGAGCCCCTCGGCGCGGAACGCCCGCCCAAGGTCGAGCGCGCGGGGAAACTGGTTCGATTGCACGCCCACGAGACAGATCACGCCGTCGCCGCCGTTCTCCCGGACCAATTGCGCTATGTCGTTCGGGCGGATGCGGGTGTTGGTCTCATCGAAGGTATGAAGCCGGATTTCGACGCCCGGGCCCAGAATTTCGCGGCGCGCCGCGTCCTGCGCGAGACCGAAGATGCAGGCGAGCGTGTTGGAGGGGATCGCGGAGCGATACCATTGGATCGGATAGCCCTGGTCGTCGTAATGGGTGGGCTTGATCAGCACGACGTTGAAAACGCGGGCGGTCTTGTCGCAGATCGTCGCGGACGTCATGCGGACTCCTTGGCTAAAGCATGGCCATGATTGATGTTTTCATGCTAGGCGGACGCCGAACCTTAGACGATCGCCCTGCGCGCGGAAAGCGGAATATGGCGCGTCAGACCAGCTTGTCGGCCCGCGACGTCAGGGCGCGACGGATTTTCAGCCGCCGGATCAGGTCCGGAAGGTCGCGCGGCGCGGCCCGGCGCAGCGCCTCTTGCCGCGCCACGGCGCCGACGGGCTGGGCAAGCGCGGGCGCGATCCGGGTCATCAGGCTGTCGGGCGAGCGGCGGAGAAGCGCGCCGCTGAAGGAAGGCTGGTTCAGCAGGTCGGCGGCCTCTTCGACAAAGCCATATTGCGGCGCGTAACCGCCGGCGAGGACAAAGACGAAATGGGCGCGCGGCCGCCCCAGCGCGAGCGCGAAGCCCTCCCGCGCGGTATTCGCCTCGATATGGAGGCAGCCGGCTTCATCGGCGACGGCCGCAAGGTCGTCCGCGGCGGGGCCGACAATGATCGCGTCCCGCACCAGTCCTTCCATCGACGCGCGCACCAGGGCGCACAGGCTGCGCGTCACCGCCTCGGCGGCCCGTTCGGCAGGCGCCGCCGCATCGAGGGAAGGGGAGAGGACGATGGCTGTGACCATGAAAATGCCTTTAGAGCCTTTGCGGATTTTCGCAAGCGCCTGCGCTGAAGTCTTGACAGGTTCTTAATGTTCATGAAATGTTCTAAAATCTGATTTGCTTTGAGCGACACCGCAATGCTTCCGCTGGCTCCCCAGGTCCAATCGCCGCATTCGAGCGACAGCCCCGGCGTCGCGCCGAACCGCCGTCGCGGCCGGGCGGCGGCCAGCAATGTTTCGGGGCGTTTCGAAAAATTCCAGCGGGTCGATCTGGACGACGGCTGGGGGGCTCTGGATGACCTGCCGCCCTTCCGAACCGAGATCGTCCATGAAAAGCCGAGGACGCTGATCACCCGCAACGAGTCGCCGGACATTTCGTTCGATCGGTCGATCAATCCCTATCGGGGCTGCGAACATGGCTGCGTCTATTGTTTCGCCAGGCCGACCCATGCCTATCTCGGACTCTCGCCGGGGCTCGATTTCGAAAGCCGGCTCTTCGTCAAGGATGGCGCGGCGGAAGCGCTTCGGCGCGAACTGGCGTCGCCAGGGTATCAGCCCAAGGTTCTCGCGATCGGGACCAATACCGACCCCTATCAGCCGATCGAACGCGAGCATCGGGTGATGCGCGGCATTCTGGAGGTTCTGGCGGAGACGAGCCATCCGGTCGCGATCGTCACCAAATCGGCGCTGGTGCTCCGCGATCTCGACCTGATTGGCCCGATGGCGGAAAAGGGGCTGATCAAGGTCGCGCTCTCGATCACCACGCTCGACCGCGGTCTGGCCCGAACCATGGAGCCGCGCGCGACGACGCCGCAGCGCCGGCTCGAGGCGATCGAGAAATTGTCTCAGGCTGGCGTCCCGACGGCGGTCATGGTCGCGCCGGTCGTGCCGGGCGTGACGGACCACGAGATCGAGACGATCCTGACCCGCGCCTTTGCTGCGGGCGCGCGCGAAGCCGGCTATATCCTCCTGCGTCTGCCGCTCGAAACGCAGGATCTGTTCGCCAACTGGCTGCTCGAACATTTTCCGGACAAATATCGCAAGGTGCTTTCGCTGCTGCGTTCATCGCGTGAGGGCAAGCTTTACGATTCCGCCTGGGGACGACGCATGACCGGGACGGGGCCCTATGCCTGGATGATCGGCCGCAGGTTCGAGCTGGCGAGCGAAAGGATCGGCTTCGGCAAAGCGCGGCTTCGGCTGAGCACCGACCTTTTTACGCCCCCGGAAGGCGGCGAGCGCCAGCTGAGCCTGTTTTGACGGCGACCCGTCCGCGCCTTCGGGCCGCTGCCCCTTATCCCTTGCGGATGATCCGATAGGGGAAGGGCGCAAAGCGCGCCGAAGCGAGAACGGGCGCCGCGCCGCGGATGGGCGCGTCCCACGCGGGGATATTCACGCGCGGCGTGACGGTCGCGAGGGGATGGACGGCCGGCAAGGGCGGCCGTTCGGTCTGCTTTGCGGCCGCAACAGGCATGGCGGCCAGTTCGCTTGGCCGGGGCGGAGGAACGGGCGCCTCGGTCGGCGTGGTCACAGCGGCGGGTTCGCCGGCGGCGACGCTTTCGGTCGCGACATTCGGCGCATCGACGCGGGGCGCCTCCGGCGATATCGGCGTCGCTTCGGCGACCTGCACTTTGACGGGCTGTATGCGAACGGGCGGATTATAGCCGCTATAGACCGGAATATTGGGCGCGCCGAGGCCGGCCATCATGCCGCCGAACGCGTTGGCGAGCGGGTTTCCTGAGTCGATCGGCCGCACGTTCGCTCGCGCGACCAGGATTTTCGGCGACGCGGGCGTATTGCAATCGCGCACGCCGAGCCGGATCAGTTCGGATCCGGTGAGCGACTTATATTGGCGCGTCAGCACGCCGAGGCGCGTGCGCACGGCTGGCGGATAGGCCCACATCATCGCGTCGGAAACGCCGTCATTGGTCGCCCGGGTGATCGGGTTGTAGGCCTTGTGGAAACGCAGCACGCTGTCCGAATAGACGCAGACATTGGGGACGGCCAGAGCCAAGGTGCAGGCCGAGCGGCATTCGTGGAGCCTCACCTCGCGGCCGCTCTGGATATAGGCGTAAGTCTGCGCGGCATATTGCCTGACGTCGCCGCCAACGTCCTTCATCACGATGACCGGGGCGTCGCCGGGCGGCGGATGGAGATATCCCATGGCCTTCCCAATTCGAATTGCGCGTCAGCTTTGACGCCACATGGTAAAGGCTTAATTAAGGCGCGGCCTGAGCGGGGAGCCCGCGGCCCCCGAAGGACCGGCCGCCTTGCCGGAAGACGCGGCTTGGCCTAGACCAATGCGTGCGCGAGGACGTGTCCTGTCCTTCATTGACGGTTGCGTGATTTCGCGTGTCCGAGCGCTGAAAGGATTTGAACCATGCTTTTCGACGGCGGTTTCAATTTCTGGAATTTCCTGGCGGACGCCATCACGATCTTCCTGTTCATCATGTGGATCTGGATCCTGATCAACGTGATCAGCGATCTTTTCCGGCGCCATGACGTTTCGGGCTGGATCAAGGCGCTCTGGATCATCGGCCTGATCTTCGTGCCCTATCTCGGCGTCCTCGCCTACCTGATCTTCCAGGGCCACGGCATGGCCGCACGACGCCTGCAGGACGTGAAACACGCGCGGGACGACATGCGCCGCTTCATCGGCTTCAGCGTGGCCGACGAACTCGAGAAGCTCGAGAAACTCAAGGCGTCCAAGACCATCACCGACGAGGAATATGCGCGCCTACGCGCCCGTCTGATCGAGTGAGCGCGAGGGCCTTCCTCGACGCTCCGGGGCGCGCCCGCTTGGCGCGCCTTATTTTTTTCTCGCTCAGGGAAGGGATTTACGCCACAAGGACGGTCTGACCCGTCCGAGCCGAAAATGACGTCCGAAGCGAAGAACGCGATCCCTCTATCCCCCTGGCGCTTTTCCGTGGCTCCGATGATGGAGTGGTCGGATCGCCATTTTCGGGTGCTTGCGCGGCTTCATTCGCGCAAGGCGCGGCTTTACACCGAAATGGTGACGTCCGCCGCGATCATGCACGGCGACCGAGAGCGCCTGTTAGGTTATGATGCGAGCGAGCATCCGTTGGCCGTCCAACTTGGCGGCTCCGACGTGCAGGAATTGGCCCGGGCCGCGAAAATCTGCGCCGAATTCGCCTATGACGAGATCAACCTCAATGTCGGCTGCCCGTCGGATCGCGTGCAGAATGGAGCCTTCGGCGCCTGTTTGATGCGCGATCCGCAGCTCGTCGCCGATTGCGTGGCGGCGATGAAGGCGGCCACTCCTCTGCCCGTCACGGTCAAATGCCGCATCGGCGTCGATGACCAGGTGCCGCGCGCCGCTCTTTTCGCCATGGCGCGCGCCGTGGTCGCCGCTGGCGCCGACGCCTTGGTCGTCCATGCGCGCAAGGCTTGGCTCAAGGGCCTGTCGCCGAAGGAAAACCGCGAGGTTCCACCGCTCGAATACGCCTTGGTGCACGAGTTGAAACAAGCGATGCCGGAGGTTCCCATCGCCATCAATGGCGGGATCGACAGCATCGAGGCCATGCGCGCCCAGCTCGACCATGTCGATGGCGTCATGATCGGGCGGGCCGCCTACCACAACCTGTCGA
>JAKANG010000035.1 GCA_021812505.1 Pseudomonadota bacterium | reverse complement strand
CCTCGACGGCGCGACCAATGAGGAGGAGGAAGTCCTCTTCGCCGCAATCAAGAAGCGCCTCAAGGGCAACCCAGGTTTTTACGGCCGTTGCGCGATGGCGATCCGGGGCGTCACCGAGGAGACGACAACGGGCGTCCACCGTCTCTATGTCATGGAGAAGGAAGGCAAGCTGCTGTGGCCGGCGATCAACGTCAATGATTCCGTCACCAAGTCCAAGTTCGACAACCTTTATGGCTGCCGCGAGTCGCTGGTCGACGGCATCCGCCGCGGCACCGACGTGATGATGGCTGGCAAGGTCGCCATGGTCGCGGGCTTCGGCGACGTCGGCAAGGGTTCGGCGGCGAGCCTGCGCAACGCCGGCTGCCGTGTGATCGTGTCGGAAATCGACCCGATCTGCGCCTTGCAGGCGGCGATGGAAGGCTACGAAGTCGTCACGATGGAGGACGCCGCGCCGCGCGCCGATATTTTCGTCACCGCCACCGGCAATGTCGACGTCATCACCATCGACCACATGCGCGCGATGAAGGACCGCGCCATCGTCTGCAACATCGGCCATTTCGACTCCGAGATCCAGGTCGCGGCCCTGCGCAACCTGAAATGGAGCAATGTGAAGCCGCAAGTGGACGAGATCGAATTCGCCGGCGGCAAGCGCATTATCCTGCTTTCGGAAGGGCGCCTGGTGAATCTCGGCAACGCGACCGGCCATCCGTCCTTCGTGATGTCGGCCTCCTTCACCAACCAGACCCTGGCCCAGATCGAACTCTGGACCCGCCAGGGCGACTATGGCCGCAAGGTCTATACGCTGCCCAAGCATCTCGACGAGAAGGTCGCGAAGCTCCATCTGGACAAGATCGGCGTCAAGCTCACCGTGATGAGCCAAAAGCAATCGGACTATCTGTCGGTCCCGGTCGCGGGGCCGTTCAAGCCCGACCATTACCGCTATTAAGCAAAGTCCTGCCGGCGTCAGCCGGCTGGGAGCGAGTGTGACGCTGGGTAAGTTCAAGAGGACATTTGATCGCGCCTGCGCGCGATCAATCGAATGACACGTCGCCTCTGTGCATGAATCCAGCGCCTCCGGTCTCTTCCGGAGGCGTTTTCTATTTCGTTCCCCTTTCTTAACCATGAATCGAGAAGGTAAATTGAGGTGATTCGCGCGGGGCGCCGGCCCCGCAGGGGAAGGAAATCCGGTCCATGCCGAAAAGATCACGCCAGACAGTTTCGCGCCGCGCCGCGCGACCGCGTCTTGCGTCTTTTTGCGCCGCCGGCTCCGCCCTGTTGCTTCCCGGCGCCGCGGCGCGCGGACAGTCAGTCGCCGGCATCGCGGGCATGGATTCGGCCGGCGGTTTTTTCGGCCTGTCGCTTGGCGCCGGCCTGGTCATCTTCGCCACCATCACCGCTTTGCTGCATCTCGCCGGACGGCGGCTCTGGTCCCGGCGCGAGGCCGAGTTGACGGCTGAAATCGATCAGCTGAACCAGAAGGTCGAGCGCGCGCGCGCCTTTCTCGCTTCCGAGACGCAATTCGTCGTCGTCTGGGGCGGCTCCGGCGGCGAGCCGGAGATCGAAGGCGACGTAAGCCTCGTGCTCGACGCGCCGGCGCCGCGCCGCGTGCTCGGCTTTGGCGCCTGGCTCTCGCCCGCCCAGGCGCAGACCCTCGAGGCCAATGTCGCGCTGCTGCGCGAGCGCGGCCATGGGTTCCGGCAGGATCTCGTCAGCCAGAACGGGCGCCATCTGGAAGCCGAGGGGCGGGCGATCGGCAGCCGGGTCGTCATGCGCGTGCGCGACGTGTCGGGCGATCGCCTGGAGCTGATGCGTTTACGCAAGGTCCAGGCCGAGCAGAAGGCGCAACTCGAAATCCTGCGTGGTCTGCTCGATCTGACGGCCCATCCGGTCTGGACGCGCGGACCGGACGGCGATCTCGACTGGGTCAATACGGCCTATGCCCGCGCGGTGGACGCGAAGAGCCCGCAGGATGCGACGGCGCGCGGCCTTGAGCTGCTTGACCGCCCCGCGCGCGAAGCGGCGGCGCGCGCCCGGCAGGCCGGCAATATCTGGCGTCGGCGCGAACATGTCGTTGTGGCGGGCGTGCGCCGGCTGATGGAC
Organism: Pseudomonadota bacterium; assembly: GCA_021812505.1. The sequence continues at coordinate 6,169 of JAKANG010000035.1, read as the reverse complement.
GTGCTCGACGCGCCTCTGCCGGGCGGCGGCGGCGGCGTGGCCGACGATCTTGCCGAACTCGAGGCCTTGCGCGCCGACCACGCGCGGCAAGTCGAATCCCATATCCGCACGCTCGACCAGATCGCCACGGCCGTGGCCATTTTCGACCGCTCGAAAAGGCTGGTCTTCGCCAATGCGGCCTATCGCCATCTCTGGGGGCTCGATCAGGCCTTCCTGGAGCAGGGGCCCTCGGATTCCGAAATTCTCGATCAATTGCGCGCGGGCCGCCGTCTGCCCGAACAGGCCGACTATCGCGCCTGGAAGATGGCGCTGCTCGCCAATTATCAGATCATGGAGCCGGCGCCTCAGGTCTGGCACCTGCCCGACGGGCGGACCGTGCGCGTCGCCTTCGATCCCAATCCGCAAGGCGGGATCACCTATCTCTTCGACAACGTGACCGAGCGCTTCACCCTCGAATCGCAATATAACGCGCTTGCCCGCGTCCAGAGTGAAACGCTCGACGCCCTCCAGGAGGGCGTCGCGGTCTTCGGCGCCGATGGCAGGCTCAAGCTCTGCAATCCCGCCTTCCTCCGGCTGTGGCGCCTGCCCGCGGGCCTCGTCGCGGAGCACCCGCATATCGACACGATCACCGCCGCCAGCAGGCCGCTCGTGCCCCATGACGCGGTCTGGTCCGACCTGCGCAGCGCGGTCGCCGGCCTCCATTCCGTGCGCATGGGTTTCGAGCGGCGGATGAACCGCAGCGACGGCGCCGTCGTGGATTGCGCGGCGGCCCCGCTGCCCGATGGCGGAACCCTGCTCACCTTCATCGACGTGACCGACGGCGTGAATGTCGAGCGCGCCCTGAAGGAGCGCAATCAGGCGCTGCTCGCGGCCGAGCAGTTGCGCAACGATTTCGTGCATCATGTCTCCTATGAGCTGCGCTCGCCGCTGACCAACATCATCGGCTTCATCCAGCTGCTCGGCGACGGCAGCGTCGGCCCGCTCAACGAGAAGCAGCGCGAATATGCCGGCTATGTCCTGAAATCCTCGGCGGCGCTGCTGGCGATCATCAACGACATTCTCGATCTCGCCACGATCGACCGCGACGCCATGGAGTTGCGGTTCGGCGAGGTCGATATCCAGCGCGTCATCGGCGAAGCCGCGGAGGGCCTGCAGGACCGGCTGGCCGAATCCCATGTCGAATTGTCGATCGTCGCCGCCCCCGAGATCGGCGGCTTCCGCGCCGACGGCCAGCGCATCCGCCAGATCCTGTTCAATCTCCTGTCCAACGCCGTCGGCTTTTCCGAGCCGGGGCAGGTGGTCACGCTTGCAGCCTTGCGCCGCGAAAACGAGATCGTGTTCAAGGTTTCGGACCGCGGGCGCGGCATCCCGCCGGAACTGCTCGACAAGGTCTTCGACCGTTTCGAAAGCCATACGATCAATTCCCGCCATCGCGGCGTCGGCCTCGGCCTGTCGATCGTGCGCGCCTTCGTCGAGTTGCATGGCGGAACGGTCCATATCGATTCCGCGCCGGGAGAAGGGACAGTCGTGACCTGTATTTTTCCTCTTCGTGGCGGCGAAACGGAAAGCCGCCCGAAGATTGATCCCTTGTTGGAGGCGCGGGCATGAGTGAGCCGGTCTGGCGCGTGGACCTGCCCGACGAGGCGGCGACGAGGGCCTTGGCCCAGGAAGTCGCGGACATGGTCCGCGCCGGCGATCTGGTGACGCTGAGTGGCGATCTCGGGGCGGGCAAGACCACTTTCGCGCGCGCCCTGATCCGCAGCCTGACCGGCGACCCGGATCTCGAGGCGCCGAGCCCGACCTTCACCCTGATGCAGGTCTATGACACGGAAGCCTTTCCGATCGTCCACGCCGATCTCTACCGGGTGAAGGACCCGTCCGAACTCGCCGAACTCGGCTGGGACGAGGCGGCGGAGGGCGCCCTGGTCATCGTCGAATGGGCCGAGCGCGCCGGTTCCGCGCTCTCCGACGACCGGCTCGACGTCGCTCTTTACACGGATGCGAAGCGCGGCCCCGACTTCCGCCGCGCCGAAATCGTCGGCCATGGCGCGGCGGCGCAGCGGCTTGTCCGGCTGCGCGGCGCGCAGAATTTGCTGGAGCGCTGCGGCTGGGACGAGGCCGAGCGGCGGCACATGCAGGGCGACGCCTCGACCCGCGCCTATGAAATGCTGGTCAAGCCGGACGGCGACAAGGCGGTGCTGATGATCTCCCCGCCGCGCCCGGACGGCCCGCCGGTCAGGGGCGGCAAGTCCTATAGCGCGCTGGTCCATCTCGCCGAAGACATCCGGCCCTTCGTCGCCATGGACGAGGCCTTGCTCGCGCAAGGGTTTTCGGCGCCGCGCCTTTTCGCGGCCGATCTCGACGCGGGCCTCGCCGTGCTGGAATATCTCGGCGACGAGGGCATAATCGACAAGGACGGGCCGCGCCCCGAGCGCTATTCCGAGGCGATGCGCCTGCTCGCCCATCTGCATTCCCGGAGCCTGCCCGACCAGATCGCTTTTTCCGGCGGGACCTGGCGCCTGCCGACCTACGATCTCGGCGCGTTTCTGGTCGAGGTCGATCTGCTGGTCGAATGGTTTGCCCCCCATGTCCTCGGTGTCCAGCTCGCCTCGGGCGCGCGGGCGCAATATGAGAACGTCTGGCGCGGCGTTCTCTCCGGTCCCGTGGCCGAGCCGAAAACATGGACGCTGCGCGACTTTCATTCGCCCAATCTGCTGTGGCTCGCCAATCGCGCCGGCGACCAGCGCATAGGCCTGCTGGATTTTCAGGACGCTGTGCTCGGCCCGCCGGCCTATGACCTCGTTTCGCTGTTGCAGGACGCCCGCGTCACCGTGTCGGACGACCTGGAGTTGAAGCTGCTCGGCGCCTATGCCTATATCCGCAAGCACATCGAGGAGGGGTTCGACGTCGGCGCCTTCGCCACATCATACGCGATCATGGGGGCGCAGCGCGCGAGCAAGGTTCTCGGCATTTTCGCCCGCCTCGACAAGCGCGACGGCAAGCCCGCCTATCTCGCCCATATCCCGCGGGTTAAATCTTATCTGAAAAAGGATCTCGGCCATCCGGCGTTGGCCGAACTCAAGGTATGGTTCGAGCAATATCTGCCGCAACTTTTCGCCGAGGAGGCGGTCTCTTGAGCGCGCGGCCCGAAAAGGCGCTGGTCTTCGCCGCCGGCCTCGGCACGCGGATGCGGCCGATCACTTTGTCGCTGCCCAAGCCGCTCGTGCGCGTCGGCGGCAAGGCCATGCTCGACCATGTGCTCGACCGGCTCGAGGACGCGGGCGTGAGCGAGGCCATCGTCAATGTCCATTGGCTCGCCGACCAGATCGAGGATCATCTGCGCGGCCGCGCGGCGCCGCGCATAACAATCTCCGATGAGCGCGACCTCCTGCTCGATCAGGGCGGCGGCGTCGTCAAGGTTCTCGACGAATTCGGCGGCAAGCCCTTCTTCATCTGCAACACCGATGCGCTCTGGGTCGACGAGCCCGAGTCGCAGATCGCCCGGCTCGCCCGCGCCTGGGACGGCGCGAAGATGGACGTCCTCCTTCTGCTCGCCGACATGAAGACAAGCCTCGGCGTCGAGGGCCGCGGCGATTTTTTCCGCGACGCCCAGGGACGGTTGAGCCGGCCCACGCCCGGCGAAAATGCGCCCTATGTCTATACCGGCGTCGGGATCATCAAATCCGAGCTGTTCGAAGGCTGCCCGCTGGCGCCGTTCCGGCTGGCGCCCTTCTTCTTCGCGGCGGCCGAACGCGGCCGTCTCTTCGGACTGCCGCTGAATGGCCGGTGGCTCCATGTCGGCGCGCCGGAGACGATCGAGGAAGCGGAGAAGGTTTATCGGGCGGCGGTCGCCTGACAGGCGCGCCTTTTGGGGGAGCCCCGAATGTCCGGGACGGCGCCGACGGCTATGGCGAAATCGCGCGCTTGTTCGGGGCCGGAAAGTCGATGAAACGAACCGAGGGCGAGATGTGACGCCGCGTGTTTTCACCATTCCCCCCGGCGCGCCCTTCCTGGAGATTTTCGCCGGCGCCCTGCTCGATGGACGGGTGGTTCCAGGTCTGTCGCGCCATTCCGGGCCGCTGGCGTTGGCGAAGGCGACGATCTTCGTGCCGACGCGGCGCGCCGGCCGCGCGCTGGCGACGGAGCTTGCGCGGCAAAGCGGCAATCGCGCCATCCTGCTGCCGAAAATCCTGCCGCTTGGCGCACTTGACGGCGTGAACGGCGATGCTGGCTTCGACAATCCGCTCGATCCGGCGCTGCCTCGCGCGGCGGGCGACATCGAGCGCCGCATGCTCCTGGGCGAACTCATCCTGACCTGGGCGCGATCGTTGAGGCGGGCGATCGTCTCGATCGACGCCGAGGGCAAGGTGACCCATGGTCCCGAGAGTCTGCTCGTCGCCTCCCATCCCGCCGACGCCTGGCGCCTTTCGGGCGAACTTGCCGCCCTGATCGACGAAATGATCATCGAAAATGTCGATTGGGCGGGCTTGAAGGCGCTCAACGGCGATTTCGACGAATATTGGCGGATCACCCTGAATTTCCTCGACATCGCCACGAATGCGTGGCCGGCGGTCCGGGAGGAGCGCGGCTTTGTCGATCCCGCGGCGCGTCAGCAGGCGCTGATCGCGCGCGCCATCGAAAATGTCGGGCGCGACGCCGATCCGGTCATCGCCATCGGCTCGACCGGCTCGAACATCGCCACCGCGCGCCTGTTGAAGGCGATCGCCTGCGCGCCGCAGGGCGCTGTCGTCCTGCCCGGCCTCGACCAGCATCTCGACCCGGACTCCTTCGCCGCCCTTCACAAGGGCGACGAGCCTTGCGCCACCCATCCGCAGGCTTTTCTCGCCCGGCTGATCGAGACCATCGGCGCGCCGCGTGAAAGCGTGGTCGCGCTGGGCGGGCCCACGGGAGCGCGCGCCTTGCGCGACGCCTTCTGTTCCGAGGCCTTCCGCCCCGCCGACACCACCGATCTCTGGCCGCGCTGGCGCGCTGCGCAAGCGCCGGAGGCGCTGGCGGAGGCGCTGGCCGGCGTCGCCCTGATCGAGGCTGCGGACGAGCGCGAGGAAGCGCTCGCCATCGCCGTCGCCCTGCGCGAGGCGCTCGAACGGGAGGGCCGCACCGCAGCACTGGCGACGCCGGATCGTGGCCTGGCGGAGCGCGTGCGCGCGGAACTGCTGCGCTGGAATGTCGAGATCGACGATTCCGGCGGCGTTTCGCTCGCGGCTTCGCGCGCCGGCGCTCTGGCGCGGCTCGTCCTTTTGGCGCTGAACGGCGCGGACGCGGATTGGGCGGCGCTGATCTCGCATCCCGATTTTTCCCTTGGCCTCGGCGCCGAGGCGGACCGGCTGGCGCGCCTTTTCGAGATTGGCGTGCTGCGCTCGGATGCCACGGGCGCATCGTGGCGCGACCGGGTCGCGCCGGCGCGCGAAGCGGCGCGCGACGAGCACGCCCATCCCCGCCAGAAGGAAATAGCGGACGCGGATTGGGACGCGCTCACGACTTTCGCGACAAGACTCGACGCCGCTTTCGCGCCGTTGCGCGCGCTGGTCCGGGGCCGTGAAAGTCCATTGCAGCCCTGGCTCGCCGCCCATCGCCGGGCCCTGGGCCTGATTGTCGGCGGCGACGATCAGGCCTGGCCCGGCGGCGACGACGGCGCGGCGCTGGAGACCATGTTCGCCGAGCTGGAAGCCTCGGCCAATGCGGCCTTCACTTTCCACGCGGAAAGCTATGCGGCTTTTTTCGACGCCTTGATCGGCGAGCAGGTTTTACGCGGCGCCTCTCGCGCCCATCCGCGCCTCAAGATCCTCGGCCTGCTTGAGGCGCGCCTGATCGGCGTCGACCGTCTGGTCATGGCGGGGCTCGACGAAACGGTCTGGCCGCCGCGCGGCGAAGCCGATTGTTTCCTCAACCGGTCGATGCGCGCGCAACTCGGCCTGTCGTCCCCGGAGCGGCGCATCGGCCAGACGGCGCACGATTTCGTCCAGGGCTTCGGCGCGCCTGAGGTCGTGCTGAGCCGGGCGAAAAAGCGCGGCGGCGCGCCAATGACGCCTTCGCGCTTTCTCCAGCGCATGGAGGCGCTCGCCGGCGCCGAGATTTTTGCGCCTTTGCGTGAACGCGGCGCGAAAATCCTCGATTTCGCGCGACGTCTCGACCAGGCTCCGCCCGAGCC